>JBAQGP010000640.1:0-13563 GCA_049287845.1 Solirubrobacteraceae bacterium
CCGAGGCGGCCCACGTCTCCACCGAGCCCGAGCTCGTCGAGGAGCTCGCCGAACCCGGCGCCGAGGACGGCGCGGGCGCCCAGGTCCGTATTGGCGAGCCCTGGCGGGGCTACCGCCATCTCAAGGCCCGCGACGTCATCGCGCGCCTCACCACCGCCACCCGCGAGGAGCTTGCCGCCGTGGAGCTGTTCGAGCTCGCCCACGCCAACCGCAAGTCGGTGGTCGCCGCGGCGCGGCGGGCCCTCAAGAAGGCCTCGCCCCCGCGCTGACCGGCAGCTGCGCGGGGCCGTGCGGGCTATTCCATGAAATACCTGGAAAATCCCGCACAGCCCCGAGCTGCCGTCAGCTCTCAGGCCCCCGGCACGTACGCGTAGCCGTAGCTGCCCCAGCCGCCGTCGCTACCGTACCCACCGGAGTAGCCGCCGCTCCCGTAGGAGCCATAGCCGCCGCTGTCGCCGCCGCCGTAGCCGCCGTAGCCGCCGTAGCCGTCACCCGGGTAGCCGGAGCCGTCCGAGCCACCGACGCCTGAGCTGCCCGAGCCACCGAGGCCCGAACCGCCCGAGCCGCCCGAGCCGTCGGACCCCGAGGCCGAGCCGCCATCGGCGGAGTAGGCCACCGAGAACGAGGACCCGTCGCTCGACAGCGAGGACGGAGTCGCCGCCGCCGAGCCGGAGTCATATGACGTGAACTGCGAACCGAACCCCTGCTGCGAACTGCTGGGGCTCAGAGTGACCGCCGACGTCTGCCAGTCCGAGTCCGAGATGGTCCCGGTGTGGCCGTCGGTGGTGGTGGCGCTGGCGCCCGAGAACTGCGCCGTGCCGAAGTCGGCGAGCGGCAGCGGGGTGCAGCTGGACAGGTCGCCGTTGCACGACGACGGAGCCTCGGCGATCCACTCGGCGCTCGAGGTGTCGGGGTTGCTCATCTGGAAGGTCTTGTCGTAGGACCCGCCGGTGGTGGCGTTCGACAGTGACATGGTCACGTTGGTGCCATCCACCGTCACCTTGCCGGCGATGTGGTCACCGGGGTGCACCGCCATGTCGACCGTCACGGGCGGCGACGGCACCATCTCATACCAGGCTGAATAGCTGGCTGAGCCGTCGGCCTTGCAGTCGACCTCGGTGCCGTCCTGCTCCAGGGCCTGGGTGTCACTCGAACCGGCGCCACCGATCCCGACCCAGAACGACGAGTCGCCCTGACCGCTCGAACACTTCGCGGTCGGGACCACCCAGCTCCCGGACACGCTCTTGAAATTGGTGGCGGAGGACGAGCCTCCGACCACGTAGCCGGCCCAGTTGGCACTGGACGCGGTCTGCACGTCGGTCGAGGCCGACGCGACCGGGACGATGCCAAGCGCACAGGCAGTCGTCGCGGCCAGAATGGGAATCACACGCTTTGGAGACATGCCCGGACTGTGCGTCGCCGGGCGAAGAGTGGTTTACGAGAAGGCGAAGAGCGCCTTACGAGAAGGCGAAGAGGACGGTGAGCCTCAGCGCCGCTACGCGGTGATGGCCGCCCGCGCCCGGGCCAGCCGCACCGCCCCCGTCAGCGTGTCGATGTCGTACGCGTCCTGGTGGCGGTGGCCGTTGATGAAGAACGACGGCGTCCCCGACACGCCGCTCAGGTCGGCGGACTCCACGTCCTCGGCGATGCGCGGGGCGCCCTTGCGCTTGCGCAGGTGCTCCTTGAACCTTTCGATGTCGAGCCCCAGCCCCTGGGCGTGACCCACGATCTGGCGCAGCGTGAGCTCATCCTGGTGGGCGAGCATCAGGTCGTGCATCTCCCAGAACCTGCCCTGAGCCCCGGCGGCCTCCGACGCCTCGGCGGCGAGCTGCGCGTGAGGGTGCACGTCGTTGAGTGGCAGATGGCGCCACACGTAACGCAGGTCCCCGAAGTCAGACAACAGCTCGCGGATGACGTCCTCGGCCTGGCCGCAGTACGGGCATTCCAGGTCGCCGTACTCCACCAAGGTCACCGCCGCCTCGGCGGGCCCGCGGATGTGGTCACGCTCGGGGTCCACCGCCGGCGTGAGATCCACGATCGTCTCGCCCCGGCCGATGAGCAGCCGCACCTTGACCTTCTTGGGCAGGCGGTAGGTGACGCAGATGATGGCCCAGCTCACGGCCGGGCCCGCCACCAGCGTGGTCAGCACGCCCAGCTTGGCCTCGGCCAGGCTCTGGCCGCTGAAGGCCAGCGACGCGATCAGCAGCGAGACGGTGAAGCCGATGCCGGCCACCGCTCCGCCGCCCAGCACCGACACCCAGCCCACCGGCGGGCGGATGCGATCGCGCGAGAGCTTGGTCACCAGCGCCGCCGCGCCCGTCACCCCAATCGGCTTGCCCAGGACATAGGCGGCGATGATTCCCAGGGTGATCGCCGAGCCGTAGGCGTGGCCCAGAAACGATCCGCTCACCACGACGCCCGCGTTGGCCAGCGCGAACAGCGGCACCACCACGTAGCTGGTGAAGGGATGGAACATCTGCTGCCAGCGCTCGTTGGGGGAGATGGCCGAGCGCAGCCCGGCCCGCGCAGACTGCTGGAGCTCAGAGGTCGGTTGCTCGCGGAACACGCGGAACAGGTCGGTGGCCCGCTCCAGATCCTCGCGCGCGGCCGGGTAGGCGATGGTCAGCAGCCCCATCGCGAGGCCCACCACGATCGGGTCGATCCCTGACTTCAGGAACGCCACCCAGGCGACGATCCCCAGCAGCAGGTAGGGGCCGCCGTTGTGCACGCCGCGATTGCGCAGCACGAGGATGAGGATGAACGCCGTGATCCCCACCGCCAGCGCCACCGTGTGCACCGTCCCGGTGAAGGCGACCGCGATCACCACCAGGGCCACCAGGTCGTCGACGACGGCGACGGTGAGGATGAACGCCCGCAGGCTGTTGGGGTAGCGGGCCCCGACCAGCGCGAGCATCCCCAGGGCGAACGCCGTGTCGGTGGACATCGCCGTCCCCCAGGCGCCGCGCGGGGTCCCGCCGGCGTTGATCGCCAGGAAGATGACGACGGGGACGATCATCCCGCCCAGCCCGGCCACGACGGGCAGCGCCAGACGGCGGCGATCGCGCAGGTCGCCGAGGTCGAACTCGCGCCGGGCCTCGAGCCCGACGACGAAGAAGAACAGCGTCATCAGCCCGTCGTTGACCCAGTGGCGCAGGTCCTGGCTCACCCCGGCGCCGCCGACCCGCACGCTCAGGCTCGTGTGCCAGAGCGTGTTGTAGGACGACGCGTCGACATTGATCCACACCATCGCCGCCACCGCCCCGACGAGCAGGATCGCGGCCGACCCGGTCTCGGTGCGCAGAAAGTCGCGAAGGGGAGCCTCCAGGTTGCGCGCCCACGCGGTCCGCCCCGCGAACGGACCGGAGCGGGTGGTCTCATCGACGACCTCGGCCTCGCCCTCGCCCGGCTCGATGGGAAAGTCAGCGGCGCTCACTGACACCCACGATAGATACACGCGCGCCCTGAGAAGATCCCGCCCCGATGCACACCACCGCACTGAGCAGCGAGCAGTTCGAGATCACCATCGACGGCCGCCCCGCGCGCATCGACGAGATGTTCCCGGGCTTTGACGAGCACGACCGCCTCGGCATCGTCATCCACGACCATCTGGGGGCGGCGGGCGCGGGCAGCCTCATCCTCGCCACGGTCACCGCCTTCTATGACCGCCTGCGCGCCGCCGGCGGGGAGTTCTTCGCCTACGCCGACTACTTCGCCTTCCACGTCGGCGCCGACCATGGGACCCTGCGCAAGCTCGACGTCTACCCCGCCCACAAGGAGGTCGTGGTCCCCAACGACGCCGAGCAGATCCTCCAGACGATCAACGACCGTGGCGTCACCCGCCTGCTCGTCCCCGAGGCCGCGCCCGGTGCCTGCGCACACGAGCCGGACCTCGAGCGCGAGACGCGTCACAGCGCACAACGGCGCATTCGCACGGCGCTCGTCTACTCACCCACCGGTCAGACCGCCCATGCCGACGTCGCTGTGAGAGGTAGCGCACACAGCGATGCCCATATCGACGCGATGCTTGGCGGGCCACGGGCGGAGACCCAGGAGCCGCGGCCGGCGCAGACCTTCCGGCGGACGGATCCCCGCCAGGCGCTGGGCTTGCTGCTCGCGGCCCACGGGTAAGATTGCAGGCAGGATTTCCGAACACCGTGTCCACTGTGCTGGCGCCGGTGACACCTTCAAGGAGCTGACCCATGGCCGCTACCGAACCGCTCATCTTCGACGCCATCCGCACACCGCGGGGAAAGGGCAAGGTCAACGGGTCGCTGCACTCCACCAAGCCCGTGGACCTGGTCGTCGGCCTGATGCACGAGACGCTCAGCCGCAACCCCGAACTCGATCCCAGCCGCGTCGATGACGTCGTGCTCGGCTGCGTGACGCCGATCGGCGACCAGGGCGCCGATATCGCCAAGACGGCCGCCATCAAGGCCGGCCTGCCCGACACCGTCGCCGGCGTTCAGCTCAACCGCTTCTGCGCGTCGGGCCTGGAGGCCGTCAACATCGCCGCCCAGAAGGTCGCCTCCGGCTGGGAGGACCTGGTGCTCGCGGGCGGCGTGGAGTCGATGAGCCGCGTACCGATGGGCTCCGACGGCGGCGCCTGGGCGATGGATCCCGAGACGGCCTACGACACCTCGTTCGTCCCGCAGGGGATCAGCGCGGACCTGATCGCCACCGTCGAGGACTTCAGTCGCGACGATGTCGACGCCTACGCCGTGCGCTCCCAGGAGCGCGCGTCGGCGGCGCAGGCCGACGGCCGATTCGCCAACTCGGTCGTCCCCGTGCTCGACATCAACGATCAGGTCGTGCTCGACCATGACGAGTTCATCCGCCCCGGCACGACGGTGGAGACGCTGGCCGGGCTCAAGCCCTCGTTCGCCGCGATCGGCGACATGGGTGGCTTTGACGCGGTGGCGCTCCAGAAGTACCACTGGGTCGAGAAGATCAACCACGTTCACACGCCGGGCAACTCTTCGGGCATCGTCGACGGCGCGTCGCTCGTCGTCGTCGGCAACGAGAAGACCGGCTCGGAGCTCGGGCTGCGCGCACGGGCCAAGATCCTGGCCACCGCGGTATCGGGCGCCGACCCGACGATCATGCTCACCGGGCCCGCACCGGCCAGCCGCAAGGCCCTGGCCAAGGCCGGGCTGACCGTCGAGGACATCGACCTGGTGGAGATCAACGAGGCCTTCGCCGCCGTCGTCCTGCGCTTTGTCAGAGACATGGGCTTTGACCTGGACACGGTCAACGTCAACGGCGGCGCCATCGCCATGGGCCACCCTCTGGGCGCCACCGGCGGCATGATCCTCGGCACGCTCGTCGACGAGCTCGAGCGCCAGAACAAGCGCTACGGCCTGGCCACGCTGTGCATCGGCGGCGGCATGGGCATCGCCACGGTGCTGGAGCGCATCTGAACGATGAGCGCAGCCAACGAGAGCACCACCATCCGCTGGGACCAGGACGCCGATGGCGTCGTCATCCTCACCCTCGACGATCCCAACCAGTCGGCGAACACCATGAACGCCGCCTACGCGGCGTCGATCCGGGCCACCGTCGAGCGCCTCGAGGCCGAGAAGGACAGCATCACGGGCGTCATCATCACCTCGGCCAAGAAGACGTTCTTCGCCGGCGGTGACCTCAACGACCTCAAGAAGGTCACCAAGGACAACGCCGAGGAGATGGCCGGCTACGTACGTGACGGCAAAGCGGTCCTGCGCCGTCTGGAGACGCTGGGCAAGCCGGTCGTGGCCGCCATCAACGGCGCCGCGCTGGGCGGCGGGCTGGAGATCGCGCTGGCCTGTCACTACCGGATCGTCGTCGACGATCCCAAGGCGGTCGTCGGCTTCCCCGAGGTCCAGCTCGGCCTGCTGCCCGGCGCCGGCGGCGTCGTGCGCACCGTGCGCATGCTCGGGATCGTCAACGCGCTCATGGGGCTGCTGCTCCAGGGCCAGCGCCTGCGCCCGGCCCAGGCGCTGGAGACCGGCGTGGTCAACGAGGTCGTGCCCACGCGCGAGGACCTCGTCCCGGCGGCCAAGAAGTGGATTGCCTGCAATCCCGAGGCGAAGCAGCCCTGGGACGCGGACAAGAGGTACAAGATCCCCGGGGGCACGCCCTCGACGCCCGCGCTGGCGCAGAACCTGCCGGCCTTCCCCGCCAACCTGCGCAAGCAGATCAAGGGCGCCAACTATCCCGCGCCGCACCACATCATGGCCGCGGCCGTCGAGGGCGCCCAGGTCGACTTCGACAATGCGTCGGAGATCGAGGGCCGCTACTTCGTTGACCTCGTCACGGGCCAGGTCTCCAAGAACATGATCCAGGCGTTCTTCTTCGACCTGCAGCGGGCCACCGGCGACCGCGGCCGTCCGGCGGAGATCGAGACGTTCGCGCCCACCAAGGTCGTGGTGCTCGGCGCGGGGATGATGGGCGCGGCCATCGCCTACGTGTGCGCCAAGGCCGGCCTGGAGGTCGTGCTCAAGGACGTCGACCAGGCGGCCGCCGACAAGGGCAAGGGCTACTCGGAGAAGCTCGTGGCCAAGGCCGTGGAGCGCGGGCGCAGCACCCAGGAGCAGGCCGACGCGCTGCTGGCCAGGATCAGCGCCAGCACCGACCCCGCGGCCGCCGCCGGGGCGCAGCTGGTCATCGAGGCGGTGTTCGAGGACCCCAAGATCAAGGCGGAGGTGTTCGCCGAGATCGAGCCCCACCTGGCATCCGACGCGCTGCTGGGCTCCAACACCTCCACCCTGCCGATCACCGAGCTGGCTCAGAACGTCAGCCGGCCGGCGGACTTCATCGGGCTGCACTTCTTCAGCCCGGTGGACAAGATGCCGCTGCTGGAGATCATCCGGGGCGAGCAGACCTCCGGCGAGACGCTGTACCGCGCGCTCGACGTGGCCAAGCTGATCTCCAAGACGCCGATCGTCGTCAACGACAGCCGCGGCTTCTTCACCAGCCGGGTCATCGGGACGTTCCTCAACGAGGGCATCGCGATGCTGCTCGAGGGCGTGCCGGCGCCGACCATCGAGCAGGCCTCCTCGCAGGCCGGCTACCCGGCACCCGTGCTCCAGCTCTCCGACGAGCTCAACATGAAGCTCATGCGCAAGATCCGCAACGCCGCCAAGGAAGCCGCGCAGGCGACGTCGTCAGGCTGGGACGGCCACCCGTCCGAGCAGGTCATCGACCGCATGCTCGACGAGTTCCAGCGGCCGGGGCGTCTGGAGGGCGCGGGCTTCTACGAGTACGAGGACGGTAAGCGCACCCGGCTCTGGCCCGGCCTGCGCGACGCCTTCCCGGTCACCGGCGACCCCTCAGAGATCTCCCTGAGAGACCTCGAGGAGCGCATGATGTTCATCGAGTCCATCGAGACGGTCAAGTGCCTGGACGAGGGCGTCATCGAGTCCGTGGCCGACGCCAACATCGGCTCGATCATGGGCATCGGCTTCCCTGGCTGGACCGGCGGCGTGCTGCAGTACATCAACGGGTACACGCCCCCATCCACCCACCCCCAAACCACCGGGCCGGCTGGATTCGTGGCCCGCGCCCGCGAGCTGGCCGAGCGCTACGGGGAGCGGTTCGAGCCGCCGGCCTCACTGGTGGAGAAGGCGGAGCGGGGTGAGAGCTACTCAGACGAAGAGGTCCTCGTCACCACGTAGTCAGGGGTTGGGCCGGTCGCATGCGCGCCGCCCGGACACCCTCTACTCCGCCACGGGGGGCGGGTAGACCTCGCGCACGTACTCGTCGACCTTCGCTGCGGGCAGGCGCCGGGCCATCGCGATGTAGTAGATGATCAGGCTCCAGCCGGCGGACGCGACCAACCCGCCGTACAGCCCGAGTTCGTTCTTGCCGCCGACCAGCACCGTCTTGAACACGCCGACACCGCCGATGATGCCGCCGGGGCCGCCCTTCGGCGCGCCGAACGTGCCGAAGTACGAGATGACCCCCATCCCGATCAGGTAGGGGAAGATCCAGACCGCGGCTCCCCAATCGACCTCCGGCTGGTTGGGGTTGAGGTGCAATGCCGCCGAGACCGCCATCAGGGCGTACCCGATCAGCAACGCCACCATCAGCGTCGTGTAGGTGCTCCATCCGGCCCAGTAGACGATGAAGGTCGCCAGGACGAACGCCAGTGGCGCCAGGATGTGCCCGGCGGGCAGGCGGTAGGGACGGGGCAGGTCCGGCTTCTGCCGGCGCAGTGCGCCGAGCGAGAGCGGTGCGCCGGCGTACATCAGCACCGAGGCGCTGGTGACGACGCCCACCAGCTTGCTCCAGCTGGGGAACGGCAGCAGGAACAGCAATCCGATGAGCGCGGAGACGACGATGCCGAACACGGGAACCCGGCTGCGCGCCGAGTTGCGCTCGAACGCAGCCGGGATGTAGCCGTTCTTGCTCAGACCGAAGCTGATCCTCGACGCCGACGTCAGGTAGATCAGCCCCGTCCCGGTGGGAGAGATGAACGCATCGAGGCGCAGGATCGCCGCCAGCCAGACCAGGCCGGCGACCTTGGCGACCTGGTAGAACGGAGCGGCATCCAATGCCTTGAGGGCCGGACTGGCATGCCCGGTCGGGATCAGCCCCGTCCAGGTACCGCTGTGGGCGAGCAGCGCCGGGTCCAGCGCCCCGATGAACGCCACCTGGACGCCGATGTAGATCCCAGCGCCGATCAGGATCGAGAGGATGACCGCTCGCGGTAGATCCTTCTTGGGGTCCTTGGCTTCGCCGCCCAGCTGCACCGCCTGCTCGAAGACGAGCAACGAGAACACGATACCTCCGGTGGGGATGGCGATCAGGATGCTCCTCACCGCGGCGCCGTGCACGAAGAAGCCGCCGCCGGCGGTGAAGTTGGAGCCGTGGAATTTGAAGACGATCAGCACGATGATCGTCAGCACCGGAATGAGCACCTTCCACGTGGTCAGCGAGTTGTTGACCCGGGCCAGCCACTGGATCCCGATCAGGTTCACGGCGACGAAGAAGAACATCAGGACGATGGCCACCAGGATCCCGACCCCGCTCAGCGTGCCGGTGCTGCTGTACCAGCTCGAGGCCCAGCTGAAGCTGGACAGGTACTGGACCGCCGCCAGCACCTCGATCGGCGCCACGCTCGCCGCCTGCAGATAGGAGAACCACCCGAACGTGCCCCCCGCCAGGCTGCCGAAGGCGTAATGCGGGAACCGGCTCGTCCCGCCGGAGACCGGGAACAAGCCTCCCAGCTCGGCGTGCACCAGCGCCAGCACGATCACGATCAGCGACGCGGCGAACCAGGCGATGATCGCCGAGGGGCCGGCGATCGAGGCCGCCGTCAGGGCACCGAACAGCCATCCGGAACCGATGATCGACCCCTCCGACGCCCACAGGAGTCCGAGAAAGCCGACTCCTCGCTCCATCCCGTCGGCATCGAGCTTCGCCTGCGGTGACTCTGCGCGTTGCCGGTCGACGATCTCAGCCATGAAACCTCCCCCTGTCGGTGTGGGGAGGATGCTGCCCGTCGAGCGTGCTGTCAAACCCCCGCTGCGGTCTGCAATCGCTCGGCCAGCCGCGCCATCGCGCGCTCGTTGGCGCGGCGCAGCATGCCGCGGACGACCGGGGACATCACGCGCTCTGACAGGGGGATCTGGCTCCACGTGTACTCGAACTGCACGTGGGTGCCGCCGCTGGGCAGCGCCGACAGGGTGTAGGTGCCGTTGGCGACCCGCCTGCCGCCGGCGCCGATGTTGCGCTCGACGATGCGCGTGGGGCGCTCGGCGTCGACGACCTCGATGTCGACCGTGTCGGTGCGCCCGGCGGCGCTGACGTGGACCCGGGCCCTGCTGCCGACTCCGCGATCGGGGCCGGAGTACTCCCAGTCGCGGAGGATGTGGTCGGTGAACGGCTCGTGGTTGGCCATGACATCGAGGAAGTCGTAGACCTCGTCGATCGGCTGCGGAACGTCGGTGGTGACGCGGACAGGTTTCATGTACCACATGGTACACTTGTCCCGCGTGACCGACAAGAGCCCGCGCGATACGTTGCTGGCGGACGCCATCGACTACGTGGCGCACCACGGCATCACGGACCTCAGCCTGCGACAGCTGGCGGGCGCCCTGGGCACGAGCCACCGGATGCTCATCCACCACTTCGGCTCCAAGGAGGGCCTGTGGGTGGCGATCGTCGGTGAGGTCGAGCGCCGCCAGCGGGCCATCCTCGCCGACCTGGTCCCCGCCGCCGACATACCGGTGGCCGACGCGATGCGCGCCTGGTGGCGCCACATCTCAGACCCGTCGCTGTGGCCCAACGAGCGCCTCTTCTTCGAGCTCTACGGCCAGGCGATCCAAGGCCGCCCCCACACCGTGGAGATGCTCGACGGCATCGTCGACGACTGGCTGGAGCCGGCCGCGCAGATCAACATGGCCTATGGGCTGTCGCGCGCGCAGGCGCGAGCGCATGCCCGTCTGGGGATCGCCGTCACCCGAGGGCTGCTGCTGGACCTCGTCGCCACCCGGGACGTCGAGAGCGTCGACGCCGCCATGGCGGCGTTCATCGACGTGTACGTCGCCTGGTTGGAGAAGCGCGCGGGTGAGGGCTGAGGGCGCCCGCGGCGCTCAGTACAGACCTTCGCGGCGCTTGTAGCGGGCGTCGCGGTCGCGGTCGTACTCGTCGGCGTCGAAACCCTGCTGGTTGAGGGAGCGGAAGATCGCGCCGACCGAGGGGAGCAGCGAGCGGTCGATGTGGCGGTCGGGGTTCCACAGCTCGGAGCGGATGATCGCCTTGGGGCACTGCGTGTAGCACTCCTCGATGGCGACGAGGAGGCCGAGGCGGGGCGGCTTGCCACCCACCGTGCTGTCGGCCAGCAGGTCGGGGTCGTCGATGATCTCGGCGGTCCCGTTGACGCGAAACGTGTCGCCGGCCCCGGGGATGAGGAACAGCAGCGCGATACGCGCATCGCCCAGCAGGTTGGTGAGCGTGTCGGCGATCCGGTTGCCCGGACGATCCGGGAGCAGAAGCGTACGCTCGTCGAGCACGCGCACGAATCCGGGTGGGTCCCCGCGCGGGGAAACATCCAGGCCCCCGTCGGGACACGCGGTGGCGACACACACGAACGGCGAGCGCTCGATGAACTGCCGGGTGAGGTCGTTGAGCCGGTCGGCGATCTTGGTCACGACGAGCGCCGTGGGCTCCCCCAGGATCTCGCGGAGCTGCGCCTCGTCGGTGATCGCGCGCGTGGTGGCCACCCGGGCAGTGTAAGCGCGGCTCATGTTGCTAGCTTCCGGAGCGTCATCGCGGATGATGCCGTCCTCACCGAGCAGCTCGACTACTACCGCGCCCGTGCGCTGGAGTACGACAAGTGGTGGAACCGCGAGGGCCGCTTTGACCGCGGGCCCGAGGCGAACGCCCGCTGGTTTGCGGAGACCACCGAGCTCGAACGTGTCCTTGACCGCTTCGACCTCACGGGCGACGTGCTCGAACTGGCCTGCGGGACGGGCCTTTGGACCCGCCACCTTGTCGGTTGCGCCGACAGGCTCACGGCCGTCGACGCCGCGCCCGAGGTCCTGGCCATCAACCGTGCGCGCGTCGGGGACGCCCGCGTTCGTTACGTCGAGGCCGACCTGTTCGAGTGGTCTCCCGGCGAGCGCTACGACGCATGCGTATTCGCCTTCTGGCTCTCCCACGTGCCCCAGGACCGCTTCGCCGAGTTCTGGGAGATGGTCGCGGGCGCGCTCAAGCCCGGCGGGCGCGTGCTGTTCATCGACAGCGCACGTACCGAGCGCTCCACCGCAGCCGACCACCAGCTGCCCTCCGGGGACGAGGACACGATGACGCGCCGGCTCGACGACGGGCGCGAGTTCCAGATCGTCAAGCGCTTCTACGACCCGCCGGAGCTCGAGCGGGCGCTGGGGGAGCTGGGCTGGCACGCGTCGGTGGCCGCGACGCCGGAGTTCTTCATCTACGGGACTGCCACACGCGCGTAGCCCACGATGACGTTGCGAACCTGAGTCTTCTCCACATCGGTCTGTGAAAAATTCACAGAAACGTGTAAGCTGCTCGCGGCATGACCACGCACGAGCGTCGCGGAGCGATCCGGGGGTTCCTGGCCAATCGGGGTGAGGTGGGGATCGCCGGGCTGGCGGCGGAGTTCGACGTGTCCGAGATGACGATCCGCCGCGATCTCGAGGAGCTGGAGGATCAGGGCGTGGCCCGGCGGGTTCGCGGTGGGGCGATCGCGACCGTCAGCCGCAGCTACGAGCCGCCCCTGGCCGCCCGAACCACCGAGGCCCAGGACGCCAAGCGGCGGATCGCCGAGGCGGCCGCCGACTACATCGAATACGGCGAGACGGCGATCCTCGACGTGGGCTCGACGACGTTTGCGCTGGCCCAATGCCTGCGCGGCCGCGGCGGCTTCACGATCGTCACGCCGAGCGTGCAGGCCGCGACCGAGCTGGCGGGCGACCCGAACACGCGAGTGATCCTCACCGGCGGGATCGTGCGCCCGGGCGAGCTCAGCCTCATCGGCGACCTGGCCGAGAGCACGTTCGCCCAGCTCAACTGCGACGTGCTGTTCCTCGGCGTCGGCGGCATCGACCCCGAGAAGGGACTGACCGAATACAACCTCGACGACACGCGGGTCAAGCGCGCGGCCATCAAGGCGGCGTCGCGCAAGGTGGCGTTGGCCGATCAGACCAAGCTGGGGCGCGTCTGCCTGGCCTCGATCGCGTCGCTCTCCGAGATCGACGTTCTGATCACCGATGCCGCCCCCGCGCACCCAGTGCTCGCCGCCGTCCGGGAGGCCGGCGTCGAGATCGTGTCCGTCGGACCCACGGAGAAGCCATGAGCCATCGAATGCAGGACCTGTTCTCCAATCGCAAGCCCCTGATCGCGATGGTGCACGTGCCCCCGCTGCCCGGCACCCCCTTATACGACGCCGCGGCCGGGGTCGGTGGCCTGGTCAGCGCGGTGCAGCGCGACCTCGAATTGCTGCTGGAGGCGGGCTTCGACGGCTACATGTTCTGCAACGAGGGTGACCGCCCCTACGAGCTGCGGGCGGGCCCCGAGGCGGCGGCGGTGATGGCACGCGTGGTGACCGAGTGCGCACCCAACGACCACCCGTTCGGCGTCGACTTCCTGTGGGACGCCCGATGCGCGCTGGGAGTGGCCGTGGCCACGGGGGCGGGGTTCATGCGAGAGGTGCTCACCGGCGCGTGGGAGTCCGACATGGGCCTGTGGCAGGGCGAGGCCGCGCACGTCCTGCGCGAGCGCCGGCGGTTGGACGCCGACGGCCTGGCGATCATGATGAACATCACCCCGGAGTTCGCGTCCCCGATCGGGCGGCGCAGCCCGGCGGAGGCGGCCCGATCGGCCGTCGTCTCGAGCCTCGCCGACGCGATCCTCGTCTCCGGCCCCATGGCCGGGGCCGAACCGGGCCGGGCCATGCTCGAGGACGTACGCGAGGCCGTGCCCGCGGAGGTCCCGGTGTTGCTCAACACCGGCGCGCGCGCGGACACCATCGCCGACTACCTGCAGATCGCCGACGGCTGCATCGTCGGCAGCACGCTGAAGGTCGACGGGTACACCTGGAACCCCGTCGACGGCGCG
>JBAQGP010000641.1:0-3562 GCA_049287845.1 Solirubrobacteraceae bacterium
GGAACGAGCTCACCTTCCAGGCGGTAGTTCAGGCCCGGAGCGGTCCCCTGAGTGATCTGGGTCGGAAGGATGGTTGGTGCGGTCGGCATCGCCTCTCCTGGTGTCGTGGTGGCTGAGGACGGGCGGACGCCGCCATGTGGCCGAGATTTTGAGACGGGACGCTATCGCGCCCGCGATAATCGCTGTGTGAGGCCCATCTACGTCACCGGTCACCGCAACCCCGACACCGACTCGATCGCGTCGGCGCTCGGCTACGCGGAGCTCAAGAGCCGCCTGGATCCCAACAACGAGTACATCGCCGTGCGGCTGGGCGACCTCAACTCCCAGACGCGGTGGCTGCTGGCGCGCAGCGGAGGCCCCGAGCCGCGCTACCTGCCCCACGTGATGCTGCGCGCCGCCGACGTGATGCAGGGGAACTTCCCCATCAGCCGCCAGGATGAGCCGGTGCGCGAAGCTGGGCGGGCGATGGCCAAGGCCGATCTGGAGCTGGTGCCGATCGTCGACGACGCGGGGGCGCTCACCGGCGTGCTCACCGAACGCGCCCTGGCTCGCCGCTACGTCCGCGACTCGCTGCGCACGTCCACCCTGGAGGAGGCGCCGACCTACCTGAGCGCCGTCGTCTCGGTGCTGGAGGGCGAGCTCGTCTGCGGCGAGGAGTGCCAGCTCTCCGGGCGCGTGTGGGTGTACGCCATGGACCCGGCGTCGCAGAGCGGGATCTCAGATGGGGACATCGTCGTGGTCGGCAACCGTCCCGATGCGCAGTCGCGCGTGATCGAGCTCGGCGCCGCGCTGGTGGTGCTCTCCAACTCCGCCCAGCCGGCGCCCGAGGCGCTGTCGGCCGCGCGCGAACGGGGGACGGCGATTGTCGTCTCGCCGCTGGACAGCTATGTCGCCGGACGCATGATCACGCTCGCGGCCCCGTGCAGCGCGCTGATGGAGTCCGACCCGCTCACCGTCAACACCGATTTCCTGGTCGCCGACATCTCCGAGCAGATCAAGGAGAGCCACTACGGCGCGGCGGTGGCGGTGGACGCCGACGACCGGCCGGTGGGCCTGGTCACCCGTTCTGACCTCGTCGCCCCGGCGCGGCGGCGCGTCGTGCTGGTCGACCACGCCGAGCAGGCCCAGAGCGCGGTCGGGATCGACGAGGCCGAGATCCTGGAGATCCTCGACCACCACCACATCGGGTCGATCGAGACCCGAGTCCCGGTGACCGCCACCTTTGACCCGGTGGGCTCGACGGCCACGCTCGTCGTCGAGCGCTTCCGCCACGCCGGCATGGAGCCCAGCCGGTCCACGGCGATGATGCTGCTGGGCGCCGTTCTCTCGGATACGGTCATCCTGAACTCGGCCACCACCACTCGGCGCGACCACGCCGTGGTCGAGTACCTGGAGCGCGTGCTGGCCGTCGACGCCTCCGCGCTGGGCCGGGAGATGTTCGAGGCGACCTCCGACGTCTCTGGCCTGAGCGCCGAGCAGATCGTCACCGGTGATGCCAAGCGCTACCAGGTGCGCGGCGGGCAGGAGATCTGCATCGCCCAGGTCGAGGTTGTCGGCGACGCGCTGATGGAACGCACCGACGAGCTGCTCGACGCGCTCAGGCGCGAGCGCGAGGACCGCGATCTCGCCCTCTACGCGCTGATGGTCACCGACGTCATGGACAAGGGCACCGAGATGCTCGTGGCGGGCGACGTCGCCGCGGTGGCCCGCAGCTTCGGCGTGGAGGCCTCAGACAGCGTGATCGACCTGCCCGGCGTCATGAGCCGCAAGAAGGAAGTGGCGCCGAAGCTGATGACGGCGCTGTAGGGCGGCCGACCGGCGGCTGGCGCCCCGCGGCCGCGGTCTGAGCCGTCAGGCCACTTCGACGGCGAGCGACGGCGCCTCGCCCCACAGCTGCTCGAGCCGGTAGTACTCGCGCGTGTCGGGCGTGAACACGTGCACGACCACATCGAGGTAGTCCATCAGGATCCACCGCGCCTCGGTGAGCCCTTCGACGCGCCGGGGCAGGATCCCACGTGCCTTCATGCCGAGATGGACCGCGTCGTGGATCGCCCGCGTCTGGCGGTCGGTCCGGCCACTGCAGATGACGAAGTAGTCCGCATAGCCGATCATGCCCCGCAGGTCGAGCGCGACGATGTCCAGCGCCTTGCGATCGGCGGCAAGGTCCGCCACGGCGGCGACCATCTCCTCTGGACTGAGCTGGCGGGGCGCGGCGTGCGTGGGATTGGCTTGGGTCATTTCCCTCCTGCTGGGCCGTAGAGGCCATGTGTCTCGATGTAGTGCATCACGCTGTCGGGCACGAAATAGCGGATCGGCTGCCCGGCGCGGACCCGGCGGCGAACCATCGTCGATGAGATCCCGATCGGCGGCATCTGGAAGAACCGCGCCCGCTCGCCGCCGCCGAGCCGGGCCAGGGCGTCCTGGACCGCTGCCTTCGCCGTCCCGCGGCGTTTGGCGATCGCCACCGTGGCCAGCTCCAGCACCCGCTCGGGCTCATGCCATCTCGGGAGCCCCGCGGCAATGTCGCCGCCGAGGATGAGGAACAGGTCGTCTGCGGGCGATTGCGTTCTCAGTATGTCCAGGGTATCGACCGTGAAGGACGGGCCATCACGGCGCAGCTCGAGGTCGGACACGACGAAGCGCTCGTCGTCGCCGACGGCGCGCCGGCAGAGCTCGAGCCGGTGCTCGTGGCCGGGCTCGTCGTCGACGGGCTTGTGCGGGGGAGTGGCGGCGGGGATGAGCAGCACCTGGTCGAGGTCGAGCTCACGGTAAGCCTCCTGCGCAGCGACGAGGTGACCAAGGTGTGGCGGGTTGAAGGTTCCGCCGAGGATCCCGATGCGCATGGTCGATGGTGGCGGCCGCGAGGGAGCGGGCCAGATCAGGGCCGGACGTGCCCCGCGCCGTCGACCAGGTACTTGAACGTGCACAGCTCGCGCAACCCGATGGGCCCGCGCGCGTGCAGCTTCTGGGTGGAGTTGCCGATCTCCGCGCCCATACCGAACTCTCCGCCATCGGTGAAGCGCGTCGACGCGTTCACGTAGACGCAGGCGGCATCGATGCCGAGCTGGAAGGCGCGCGCGGCCGCCGTCGACGGCGTGACGATGGACTCGGAGTGACCGCTGCCGTGGGCGTTGACGTGGGCGATGGCGTCCTCGACGGAGTCCACGACGCCGACCGCCAGCTCGAGCGCCAGATACTCGGTATCCCAGTCCTGGTCGGTGGCGGCGTCGATGGGCAGGCCGGGGACCGCGCGGCGGGCGCGCTCGTCGCCGTGCAGTATGACCCCCGCCTCGCGCAGCGCGCCCAGGACGTCGGGCAGAAAGTGGTCGGCCTCGCCGGCGTGAACGAGCAGCTTCTCGGCCGCGTTGCAGGTTCCGGGCCGCTGGAGCTTGGCGTTGAGGACGATGGCGCGCGCCGCGTCGAGGTCGGCGCCCGCGTCGACGTAGACGTGGTTGTTGCCCGAGGCGGCGTAGATGACCGGGACGGTGGCCACGCCCTTGAGCGCCGCCTTCAGCCCCTCACCGCCGCGGGGGATGATGAGGTCCACCACGCCCGTCTGGGT
>JBAQGP010000642.1:0-3332 GCA_049287845.1 Solirubrobacteraceae bacterium
GCATGTAGGAGCCCGCGAGGGCGAGCACCGCGAACTGGGAGGAGAGCACCGCGGCGACGGCCAGCCCGTACCGCGACCCCCACGTGTAGCAGTAGAAGCCGGCGACCTCGGCCAGCCCGGACGCGACCACCAGCGGCGCCGCTCGCGCGGTCAGCCGCAAGCGGCCGCCCAGGGCCAGCGGGAGCGCCAGGGCCACGGCCCCGATGAGCCGCGCCGAGAGCACCACCCACGGTGCCGGGAGCACCGCAGCGGCCCGGCCGGTGGCGTAGAGGCTGGTCCCGAAGGAGATGGTCGAGATGACGGCCAAGATGACCACCGTGGGGTGACGTGCGGCCTCCTGGACGGCGGCGTCGCGTGAGGGCACCGAGGCCAGGCCGACCCCGACGGCGATCACGAGCAGCGTGGCGGCCGCCGACGCGGCCAGGCTCTGGCCGGCGATCACGGCGATGACGGCGGCAATCGCCCCCTCGGTGGAGACGATCGGCGCCACCAGGGACACCTGGCCGATACGCAGCGCGTAGTAGTTGAGGGTCAGCCCGACGACGTTTCCGGCGCCGGAGAGGATCAGCCACACCAGCGCCGAGCCGTGCAGGCGCGCCGGCACGCCGGTCGCGGCGGCCAGCGGCGCGGTGACCACCAACCCGACGAGCATCACCCAGGCCACCACCGCCATCGGGTCGATGATCCGGCTCGAGCGGGACGAGCACAGCACCGAGACGGCCCAGGCAGCGGCGGCCCCGATCCCGCCGAGGATCGCCAGCACGGGAGGCTCAGCCCCGGCCCGCGGTCACACCGACAGACGCCGGCCGGTCGTGGGCTCGAAGAGGTGGATGCGCGAGGCGTCGAGCCACAGCCGCCCCTCCTGGCCTTCGATCAATGAGTTGGACACCCCGACGCGGGCCACGAGCTCTGACCCTGTCGCCAGCGCCACCTCGGGATCTTCGGCGGCCGTGGCCTGCGCGAGTTCGCGGAGCACCGGGTCCTCAGAACCCGATCCCGTCCACCCCGCGTCGTCGAGCGACAGGTGGGCGTAGACGTCCGAGCCCGTCGACTCCAGGACGTCGACCACGGCCGCGAGCGCGACCAGTCCGGGCCGCTCGCCCACCATGGCCGCGTCCTCGAAGCTCTCCGGGCGCACGCCGATGACCACCCGCCCGGTGTGTCCGACCCGTCCCTCGCCCGCTGGGCCCTCGCCCGGGTGGGCCGGGTCCGCACTCCGGAGGTCCGACAGCGCGATCGTGCCCAGCGGCGAGGTCAGCGAGCCGTCGGCCATCTCGCCGATGAGGAAGTTCATCGCCGGCGCCCCGATGAACCCGGCGACGAACAGGTTCTGCGGGCGCTCGTAGAGCTCGGCGGGCGTGCCCAGCTGCTGGATGACGCCGTCGCGCATCACCGCCAGCCGGTCACCGAGGGTCATCGCCTCGGTCTGGTCGTGGGTGACGTACACCGTCGTCGTGTGCAGCCGTCGCTGGATCCGCGTGATCTCGGCGCGCATCTGGATGCGCAGCTTGGCGTCGAGGTTGGAGAGGGGCTCGTCCATGAGGAACGCCTGTGGGTCCCGGACGATGGCGCGGCCCATCGCCACGCGCTGGCGCTGACCGCCCGAGAGGTTGCCGGGCTTGCGCTCGAGCTGGTCGGAGATGCCCAGAAGCTCCGCCGCCTGGTGGACCTTGCGGGTGATCTCCGCGGCCGGCACCTTGGCCCGGCGCAGCGCGAAGCCCATGTTGCGCGCCACGGTCATGTGGGGATAGAGCGCGTAGTTCTGGAAGACCATCGCGATGTCGCGATCCTTGGGCGTGAGGTCGTTGACGACACGGTCGCCGATCGAGATCGTCCCCGTGCTGATCTCCTCCAGCCCGGCGATCATCCGCAGCAGCGTCGTCTTGCCGCATCCCGACGGGCCGACGAGCACGGTGAACTCGCCATCGGCGATCCGCAGGCTGAGGTCGCGCACCGCCAGTGTCCCGTCGCGGTAGCGCTTGCTCACTTCCTGGATCTCGATCGCGGCCATGGCGCGCTCCTTGCCTTCGTGGGTGGTCTTGTGCACGTGTCCACTAGCGGATCAACTCGCCCCGCGCGGAGGCGACCCGGCGGCCGCCCGCGGCGCCGCCCTGGGGGATGAGCTGGCTGCGCGCGGCGTGCAGGGCAAAGGCGATCGCCCCGCGCAGGGCCGCAAGGTCACCCAGCAGGCTCGTCTCGATCCGGGCCGTGAGGGGCACGAGCGCCGCGGCGGCGCCGCGCACCGGGCTCAGCAGCAGAGGGCTCGAGCCGATGCCCCCGCCCAGCACGACGAGCTCCGGGTCCAGGATGGCGCACACGGTGGCGATGGCCGAGCCCAGCCGGGCGGCGATGTGCTCCAGCACCGCCCCGGCGTCGCCGTCACCGATGCCCGCCAGCTCGAACACCTCCTGCGCGGTGGTGACCTCGGCCGTGCGCCCGGGGGCCCGGGCCGCGAAGCCCGCGAGCACGCCCGCGGCCCCGATCTCGTCCTCCAGGCCGCCGTGCAGCTTGTGCCGGGGATCGAAGGGGTCACCGGCTAGCGGCAGATAGGCGATCTCGCCGGCCGCCCCGTGGGCGCCTCGGACCAGCTCGTCGTGCATGATGATCCCCATCCCGACGCCGGCGCCGATGCCGATGAACACCATCGTCGAGACGCCCCGCGCCAGCCCGAACGACTTCTCGCCCAGCGCGGCGAGGTTGATGTTGTTGTCGATCAGCACGGGAACGCCGAAGCGCGAGCCCACCGGGCTGAGGGGATCGAGGGCGCCGTCGGGCGACACGTTGTAGGCCAGGCGGACCCGCCCGGTGTCACGGTCCACGACCCCCGGGGTGGAGATGGCGATGGCGAGCAGGCGATCGTGGGTGCCCCGGCCGCGCTCGACGGCGCGGGTGGCGACCTCGGCGAGCTGAGCCGCCAGCGCGCGGCCGCCGGCCTTGGTCGTCGGCTCGAGCTCGTCGTAGATCATCTCGCCGAACACGTCCGCAGCGCCGGCACGGATGTTGGTGCCGCCGATATCGAGCCCCACGACGAAGCCGGCGTTGTCACGCACGACATAGGCGATGGGACTGCGCCCGCGGCGGCCGTGCTGGGGGCCGATGGCCGAGATCATCCCCGCCTGCTCCAGACGGCCGACGGCCGCGCCGACCGTCGGTTTGGACAGCCCGGTCGCGGAGGCGATCTCCGGGCGGGTGACCGGGCCGCGGCGAAAGATCGCCTCCAGCACGGCCTGCTCGCCCAGCTCGCGCAGGAGCCCCAGTCGCGAGTCCGGCGTCGCCGGCGCCCCGGTCGGGCCGGTGGGGCCGGTGGGCCCGGCGGGGCCGGTGGGGCCGGT
>JBAQGP010000643.1:0-11503 GCA_049287845.1 Solirubrobacteraceae bacterium
GCGCTGGGCGGCGACGTCGCGGAGGGTCTCGGCCTCGTCGGCGCCCTGATCGGGGCGGTGGGCGCCGCGGCCGCGGGCTACCTCGTCGGCTTGGTCGTCTTTCGCCTGCGCCCGCCCGCCGTCGTCACGCCACCGGTGCGCGGCAGCCAGTGATAGATCGAGTAGTCCGGCGTGAGGTAAACAGCCTGGAACTGCGGATCATGGGCGACGAGGCGCTGCATCGTCGCGATTAGGCGCGGCTTGTTGTAGAACAACGTCGCGGCCGCGACATCGCCCCGGCTGAAGGCGACGTACACCCCTCGGCGCGCCCGGCCCCACTTGTGCGCGTCGGGTTCGAGAAAGTCGGCCGCGATCGGCACGTGGCTGCCGCCCGGGACAGAGCTGTTGCGCCACCGCAGGCTCACCGACTTCAGGAACCCACCGCCCGGGAAGCCCCCGTAGATGTTCGCCGGAGCCAGATGGTTCGCAATGAACCGGAACCCGGCCAGCTCGCCCGGCGAGACGTAGTCATAGAGCTCGTTGCCGTAGTGGGTGAGGATGTGGAGTGGTGCCATCACCGTGAGCGTGCCGGCGGCCACCGCAAGGAGGCGGCGCCGGTTCGCGGTCGCGGCGATGATGATCGCCAGCGGCGGGAGGCTGAACAGCTCGGTACGAATGAGCATCTCGCCGCCGTAAGCGGACACCGGGCCGACGAGCACAGTGGAGATCAGCCATGCGAGGGCGAACCGCTGCTCGTGAGGAAGCGAGTGCCAGAGCACACGCGGCCTGCGCGAGCGGGCACGTAGGCCTGGCCACAGGTGCGCCGCCAGCGCAAGCAGCCCCAGCGCGAACACGATCGCGGTGACGGCGACGCGGGCGCGGCTCACGGTCAAGTGCTCTCCGCTCCCGCTGATGCGACCTGAGACGTTGGTCTGCAGGAAATCGCCGGCCGCGAACACCGTCTGCAGGAGGCGGTGGCCGTAGAATTGGTAGAAGGGCGCTGCCGGATACGCCTGCCACGCGACGAACACGAGCAGGCAGAGCAGGAGAAGGGTGGGCCGCCGCAACTGCTTGGTCAGGGTCAGTCCGGCGATGACGAACAGCGCAATGAGCCCGCTGAGGACGTGCGTGGCGACGATCAGCGTGAACAGGATCACGGTCGCGGCACCGCTGACCGCGCTGAAAGTGCCGTCCCGTCGCAGCGCCGTGTGGGCCAGTACCACCATCAGCCCGAGGTAGAACAGGAAGGCCAGAGCCTGGGGACTGAAGTAGTCCTGATTGGTCCACTGGAAGACGACGAACACCCAGAGACCCACCACCCATCGGGCATCGGCCCCAAGTGCTCCCCTCCACGTGCGCCACCGCCCTCTGGGCCCGGGCCAGTATCGGTCGGTCGTCATCAGCAGGAGCGCCGAGAGGGGCACCAGGTACAACACCATGATGATGGTCGAGAAGAACGCCATGAGGTTCAGGGGCGAGAGCGCGAAGGCGTTCTTCAGCGCGGCCATGGCGATCGAGAACAGCGGCCAGTTGTGGTAGACGAACAGGCGAGGGAAGAGACCCTGGCCTCGGACGACGGGGTCGACATACCCATAGCTCAGGTATGAGGTCCGGAATCTGGGCGTGGCCTCGAGCACATACGGCGTGAGCCAGACCAGGAGAAGGAACGCGACCACGTAGACGAGCACCAGAGCCGGGCGAGACGACTCGCGGCGCCATTCGAGCGCGGATGCCAGCGAGAGCCCCGCGAGCCCAAGGTAGTAAGGCCACGGCAAGCTGTTCAGCAGCCCATACCCGTCAAGCTTCAGGTGAGCCCCCGTGAGAAGGATGATGCTCAGTGCCAGCGAGACCATGGCGACCGCCGGTGACGCAGCGCGATCCCCCACGCGGCGGGCTTTTCCCGGTACCTTCGTCGCGACTGGCTGAGTCTCGGTCAGCATGGTGAGAAACTATTCATCTTATGGCACGCATCTTTGACCTGCACGGACTGGTGAGCCTCGCTATTAACGATGAGCGAGAGCACATCTTTCGGCACCTCGACGCGCAACTCGATCCATACGAGCCGAGGATCGCACTGGTCCCGCCTCATGCCGACATCGTGCTTAGCCCCAACACCGCCATGGTATCTCGGAGCCTCTCCGATGTCCATGGGCCAGCGGGAGACGGACGGCGCACCGGATCGGATGGCCGCTGCTGTTACCTGTTGCGAGGTATGTCCCGCTTCGAACTGCCCCGCGTGTACCCCCAGGACGGACAGGTCAGCCTCTCATATGACCCCAGCTTTCCGCTGTGGGACGCGCTGTCGGAATTGGTGCGACCGCTCCTCCAACTTGGTACACTTGAACACGGGGCAATAACTGTGCACGGAGCCACGGTGGAAGTCGAAGGGGGCGGACTGTTGGTCTGCGGTTGGTCAGAGAGCGGTAAGACTGAGACGGCGCTGGCCCTTGCTGAGCAAGGCGCGCGCTTCATATCGGACAAATGGACGATCGTCGACAGCGATAGGCGCCTGCACGCCTTTCCGGTCTCCGTCGGCATACGCGACTGGGTGCTCGAGTATCTACCTCGTCTGCGTGCTCACCTCCGGGCATCGCAACGCGCACGACTCCGTGTCGCGCGTACGGCACGCCGCCCGCTTCCTCTGCTCACGCGACGACCGACCCAGATCGGCTCCGCCCTCGAGTCACAGCTGGACCGCGCCTTCACACTGGCGAGCCGGCTCTCGCTCCGCCAGACGGAGGTGGGAGCGATCTATGGATCGGCGCATGATCCCGCCCGCACGCCGCCGTTGCGGACACTTGCGATGCTGACGACCGTGTCGACGGATGAGGTCACCGTCCGTCCTGCGGGAGCGGGGTGGGCGGCTGAACGCCTCGCGCGGAGCGGCGCCTACGAGCGTCGGACGCTGTACGAGCTCGACGCACGCGTCCGGTATGCCGATGCGAACCCCGGCCCGTCTCACCTCGCCGCCGTGCGCGATCGTGAGACCGAACGGCTTCGCAATCTTCTCGATGGCGTCCAGATCCTCGAGGTCATGGCTCCGTTCCCGACGGACCCTCGGAGGGTGGCCGGTGCCCTGGCTCAGTGCTGCTGACCAAGCCTCGCGACCTGTCGACCTCTACCGCTTCGGCCCCGGATTGACCGTTTCCATCCGCGGAGAGCGCCGAGCCAGAGCCTACTTTCGCGCCGAGTATGCGTCAGCCGCGCATGCCCCCGGTCCGGAGGTCCCCGCCGTGGAGGCGGTCATCGGCACCCGTGTCCGCGCGGGCGCCGACACGACCACGGGCGAGCATGAGCTGCTGGGTGCGCACAAGCTGGCGCGCTGGCGCGCGTCCCTCCCCGTGAGGCCAGAGGCGGACACGATGCGCGTCGTGGTCGCGGTTCGCGGGCCGCTCGGCCTCGCGCTCGTGCAGAGCCAGGTGATCGAGCCACTCGTCTCGCTGGCCGCGGTGCGCGCCGGATCGGTGCTTCTCCCGGGTGCAGCCATCGCACAGGGAGATCGAACCCTGCTGCTGCTCGGCCGCTCCCGCAGCGGGAAGACGAGCCTCGCGGCACGGGCGCTCGCCGCAGGCCGGCGAGTGCTGGGCGATGACCAGGTCATCATCAACGCAGACCGGGAGTGCCTCCCGTTCCCCAGGCGACTGCGTCTGTATCCGGACCTGTCCCGGACGGCGCCGGCGGCGTTCGCCGCGCTACCGCCGTCCGTGCGGAGCAGGCTCGCCGCTCTGGGACGTGTCAATGCCCTCACGCGCGGCTTCGTCGCTCCACCGGTGAGCGTCAGCCCATCTGCGATCGCCGCGGACGCGAGCGGTCCGGTTCGCCTTCTCATCGGCGAGGTGGTCGTGGTCCGCCGTGCTCGAGTGGGCGCACTCACCCTCCAGCCGCTGGACGCGGGAGAACTGGCCGCCGAGACCGACGATGTCCTGATGGGGCAGCGGTCGGAGATCTTCAGGGTGCCCGGTGTGCGGGCCGCATACGAGACGCTCCTGGCTCACGAGCGAGCCATCATCTCCTGCGCCCTGGCCGACGCGCCCGCCCGCCGGGTTCTGGTTCCGGATTCCTGGACATCCGAACAGGCCGTCGGAGCATTGGCCCGCGAGCTCGAGCTCGCCTGATCATGAGTTACGTCGCACGGCTGAACAACGTCCGGCAGGTGCCGCTGTACCGCAGTTCGTTCGCGCTGATGCTGACCACGGGCTTCAACGGCATCCTCGGCTTCGCGTACTGGGTGCTGGCGGCGCGCCTGTACTCCGCGAAGGAGTACGGGATCGGCGCGGGCGCGATCAGCGCGATGACGCTCGTCTCGAGCCTGGGATGGGTGGGGCTCCAGTTCGTGCTGCTGCGCTACGTGCCGGTGGCGGGCCGTGCTCAGGCCCGCCTGGTCCGGCTCAGCTACGCGGCGGCGATCGCGATCGCGCTCGTCGCCACCGGCATCTTCCTGGCCGGCTTCGCGCGCCTGGCCGGTCTCGGCATCCTCACCGAGAGCCCGCTGACCGTCCTGATGTTTGCCGCGGCGGTTGCCTTCTGGGTCGTGTTCTCGCTCCAGGACCCCGTACTCATCGGCCTCCGCCGTGCCGGATGGGTGCCGATCGAGAACGCCGCCTTCGGCGCCATCAAGGCCGTCCTGCTCGTGGCGCTGGCTGCATCGGCCAGCGCATGGGCGATCCTCGGCGCCTGGGTGCTCGGACTCATCGGCCTCGTCGTCGTCATCAACGTCGCCCTGTTCGGGCGGCTGCTCAGGAGAGACGAGGCAGTCGCCCCGCGGCTTCCAAGTCAACGGCAACTGGTCCGCTTTGCCACCGGCCATCACTTCGTCGCCGTCGCCGCCGCCATTCCGGACTCGCTCGTCACCTTGCTGGTGCTGGCCTTCATGCCGGGCGCGGCGAACGCCTCCTACTACTACTCCGCCTGGGCGGTGAGCTTCTCGATCCGGCTGCTGGCGGTCAACATGTCCAATGCCCTCATCGTCGAGGGCGCCCTCGCGGAGGACAGGGTTCGCGCGCTGGTCCGGCAGGTGAGCCGGCTGGCGTGCGTGGTCGTGATCCCGCTCGTCGTCGTGGTGGTGGCGTGCGCCCACCCGATCATGGCCGCGTTCGGGCCGCAGTACACGCACGCGGCGAATCTGCTGCGGCTGTTCGCGGTGGCGCTCATCCCGTTCACGATCGTCAACTTCGTCATCGCCGTCGAGCGCATCCAAGAGCGCGCCGGACGCGCGCTTCTGATCGCCGGTGTCTCCACCACCGTCACCATCGGGCTCGACCTATGGCTGATCCCGAGCGCCGGCCTGACCGGAGCCGGCTGGGGTTGGCTGATCGGTCAGATGGTCGGCGCGGCAATCGCGGCCCGGCTCATCCTGCGCCGCACCGCGCGGTCATGACGTAGGGGTACCGATCCACACCCACCCGATGAGAACGTCGCCGGAATCGCCGTCATTCGTGCCCGACGGTTCGACCTGCAACTGCCAGCGCTCCGGCCCGGCCCACACCTGGTGGGTGCTCGTGCCCACGAGCTGGCCGTCGACGTAGTAGGACCGGAACCCCGGCCCCCACTGCTGGGTGTAGACATGCCACTGCGTGGCGGCAAAGGGGGGCATCACCGCGCGGATGGAGAAATAGTCCTGCGCTGCTGATCCCCCATAGTGCGCAAAGCCCATAAAGTCGGGACCGGCCAGGTTGCCCTCGGGGAAGTCCGACTCCGATGACGGCGAGTCACCGTCGTTCTGGGGCCAGAGCAAGGGCGCCTGGTAGAAGTCGTCGAGGTTGTGGGCGTCAGCGGGAACCATCCTCTCGCAGAAGGACCACACCCCGTAGGTCTGGTAGCGGTTTCCCCCGGGCAGCGGCGATGGATTGGCCCCCACCGAATTGCCGTTGGTGTCGTTGTGCAGGTGGAAGTCCAGCATGCCGTCGTGAACCGATAGCACGGTGGAGGGCTGGTAACCCTCCTTGCCGCCGGAGTACGTCGAGGTCCAGCCGTCGCCGTACCCGGTCCAGCCCATCCCGTGGTCACCGGTGTAGACGATCTGGTTGTTCGAGCTCTGCGCGAACGCACCGGGCGGGGCTGCCTTGGTGAACGTGTCCATCCCCTCGAGCGCGTAGGTCCTGCCTCCGAGCGCCAGCGCGCTCCCGGGCGGACCCGTCGGACACGGCCCGACGTAGCCGACCGGCGGAGCCGTCGGAGCCGGGGCGGGCGGGGCGGGCGGAGCGGTTTTCGGCGGGTGCTTGTGCCGATGCCGGTGGCGCTTGTGCTTGTGGTGGCGCTTGTGCATGTGGCGAACTCGCTTGTGGTGCCGCGCGCGCTTGTGGGGGCGGCTCGGATGCGCGGATTGAGCGTGCTGCTCGCCTGCGATGGCCGTATAGGGACCGGAGAGCAGCACCGCGATCACGACACCGGCCACGATCAAGATTGATCTCATGCGTTCAGCTCCTGGCGGCGGGAGGCCACGGTTTCAGACGGCATCGTCCTAGAAGCCGAACCTGCCGAGCATCGGGGTGGCGGACCTCGCGTGACCCAGGAGGGGAAGCCCGAGCAGCGCCTCGGTGGTACGCAGCAACGAGTAGTGGCTGTAGCGCGTGCCGTCCCGTACCCCGTGCGTGAACGCCGAGATCACGATGCACGGGACCCTGTTACCGCTCGCGCCCTCGTTCTCGTCCCACACGATGAAGATCGCCGTGCTGCCGGATCGGTACTGCGGGGTCGCCATGAGCGCCGGCACGTAGCTCTGCAGGAACCTGTCTCCGTCCCCGATCGATCCGTCGTGCATGTCGTTGATCAGGTTCGGTGTCACGAACGTGAATCGCGCGCTCAGGTCCGGCTTCGCACCGAACGGCACGTCGTCTCTGCGGCATCCCTGGCCCAGATTTGTGTAGTACGCCTCCGGGTTATGGCGAACCGCGTATTCGCCGGAGTCGGACTTGGCGCAGTTCGACGGCATCCCCTGCTCCAGCGAACGCGACCCACCCCCCGGCAGCTGGCTGAAGATGCTCGGCACGTTCAACCGGTGGCTGGACGGGTCAGAGTCATCGCTGATGCCCTGATCGCTGCCGCTGGTCAAGGCGATGTAGTTGGGCAGGCTCGGATGGGAGATCGCGGAGTAGTCGGTCGCCAGGCCGTAGCGGTGTGCCAGACGGTTGATGTAGGGAGCCGATCCGGGACCGACGACTGAGGAATAGTCCTTGTTCTCCATGAGGATCCACACGACGTGCTGGATCTTGTGTTGATGCCCGGCCGGTTGGCCGAACACGTGCCGTCGCGCGCCCACCTGGTGACGAGGCCGCTGATCGCGAGCCACGACCGAGGATGCGCAGCCGAGCAGCAACAGCAACAGGCCCAGGCCGCCGACTCTCGCCAATCGTCTCATGGTGCACGCCTCCTAGCGTCCGGAAGTTGCTCAGCTGACATGATCAGAACCCGAATTTGCCGAGCATCGAGGCGGCGGAAGCGGCGTTGCCGAGGAGCGGGAGCCCGAGCAGTTCCTCCGTGGTGCGCAGCAGCGAGTAGTGAGTGTACGGAGTGGCGTCCTTGACGCCGTGCGTGTACGGCGAGATCACGATGCACGGAACCTGGTTGCCGCTCGAGCCTGAGCTCTCGTCCCAGGTGATGAACATTGCGGTGCTCCCCGTCTGGTATTGCGGCGTGGCCATGAGCGCGGGGACGAAGGTCTTCAGGAAGCTGTCTCCGTCCGCAAGGGTGCCATCGTGCATGTCATTGATCACGTTAGGTGTCACGAAGGTGAAACGGGAGCTGAGATCCGGGACGGCGCCGAGGGGCGCGTCATAGTTGCTGCAGTCCGTCCCGAGGTTCGTGTAGTACGTCTCGGGGTTGTGGCGCACGGCATAGTCGCCCGAGTCTCCCTTGGCGCAGTTGGCCGGCATGTCCTGCTCCAGTGATCGCGACGCGCCGGCGGCCAGTTGGCTGAAGATGCTCGGGACGTTCAACGGATGGCTTGAGGGGTCGGAGTCATCGCTGATCCCCTGGTCGCTTCCGCTGGTCAGCGCGATGTAGTTGGGCAGGCTCGGATGGGAGATGGCGGAGTAGTCGGTCGCCAGGCCGTAGGTGTTCGCCAGACTGTTGATGAACGGAGCTGAGCCAGAACCGATGACCGATCCGAAGTCCTCGTTCTCCATGAGAATCCACACAACATGCTGGATCTTGCCTACGTTCGACACGGTGGGGACGGCCGGCAGGGCGGGCGTGGGAGCCGGCGGCCGTTTCTTTCCGCGGTGCGTCGGCCGCTTGTGTCTGCGGTGGTGAACATGTCGGCGGTGGCGCTCCCGCCGGCGGCGATGGCGCGCGCGCGACGGATGACGGCGCCGGTGATGGACGGCAGGACGAGCGTGATGGGACCGAATCGCCACGGGCGACGTGCTCGCCCAGACGGTGGCTGCGGCGCCGAAAACGCCCGAAATGGCTAGACATCCGAGAATCAGGAAGCGTCTCACGGGATGGATCCCTCCTTTGGCCGTGCGGGGCGCGCTTGCCGTCCTTGGTCGCTGGATTTGTTGCTGGCCGGACTCGGGTGCCTGGCGGACTGGGACCGAGATTTATCCGTCGACGACCAAAAGGGAGTTCATTAACTCCCTCTCAAGATCGGCGCAACAGTAGCCGCTTTGTCGCGGGACTTCGGCACACTACCACCCGTCGCCATGGACGGTTCGTGCTCCCCCGCCACGCGGGTTCTCGTCGCCTGCCCTTGAGCCACGCCGCAGCGTCGGCCTGCCGGCTACCTGTCGACGGTCGTCCGCCGGCTCGCGCGGCCGCCCATCAGCGCAGCGGGCCCCTCCCGATCCACACCCACTTCATGTAGACGTGGCCCGAATCGCGGTCGTTGGGAACGGGGCCCATCGGCCCCAAAGGCTCGATCTGCAGCTGCCAGCGCTCCGGTTCAGACCACACCTGGCGTCTGGTGGTTCCCACGAGCCTGCCGTCCACGTAGTAGGAGCGGAACCCCGGGCCCCAGGTCTGTGTATAGACGTGCCATCGCCTGGTGTCGAAGCGCGACATCACGGCCTCGATGTCGAAGATGTCCTGGGCCCCGGCCCCACCGTAGTGTGAATAGCCGGCGAAGTCGAACACGTCGAGGTCCTGCTCGGGGTAGTCGGACTCCGCTCGGAGCCAGGCATGGAAGTTGAGTGGCCACAACAGGACGGCCTGATGGAAGTCGGCGAGATTGTGGCCATCAGACGGCGCCACTCGTTCGCACAGTGACCAGGCACCGTAGGTCTGATAGCGGCTGCCGTCTGGCAGCGGCGAAGGATCCGCGCCGACGGGGTGACCGTTGGCGTCGTTGTGGAGGTGAAAATCAAGCATGCCGTCGTGTACCGAAAGGACGGTTGAGGGCTGATAGCCCTCAGCGTGACCAGAGTAGGTAGAGGGCCAGCCGTCGGGATATCCGGTCCACTGCATCCCGTGATCGCCGGTGTAGACGATCGCGTCGGCCTTTCGCTGGGCGAACGACCCCAGCGGCGCATTCTTGGCGAAGGTATCCATCCCCTCGCGCGCGTAGCGCTTCTGCCCGAGTGTCAATGTCTGACCCGGGACCGGGCTCGGGCACTGACCCACGCCGGTGTCGCCGCGTCGAGCCGCCACGGCGTGAGCCGCCCCGGTGCGCGGCGCTCCGCTGCGCGCCACCGGGTGACCTGTGCCGGAGCGCTTCGTGAGGGCAGTGCCCGCCGATGTGGTCCCGGCGACGACGAGACCAGCCAGGATCAGGGTGAACGCCGCGAGTGCCGCCCCGAAGCGCAGCCGGCGGCCTGAGACAGCCCCCATGTCAGGCACCGTCTCGCGTCATCCGCTGCGTCGGTCGCCGGCCACGACAGCTCGGCTCATGACCGCGTCACGTTCCGATCGCGCACCCCGGCGGTAGCCAGCAGCGGCCTGGACGCTCGAATGACGCCACTTGGCCCCACCGCGGACGGTCGGGACGCCCTCGTCGTTGAGCTGGTCGGCGATGGCCTGAAGGGTCATGCCATCGGCTCGCATCGCCGCGATCCGCTGGCTGAGATCCGGGTTGTCCGCAACCGCTGGACGACCGACGGCACGGCCGTTCAAGCGCGCTGCTCGGAGGCCATGCCGCGTGCCCTCACTGATCCTGCTCCGCTCCCACCCGGATACGGAGACCAGCAGGCCGGCGGCCAGCCTGCCGCTCTCTGTGTCGGTGTCAAGTGCATCGACTGACGCAATGAGGCGGATCTGGCGATCAAGCAGCCACCCAATGGTCCTGCCGAGCTCCGTCACCGAGCGGGTGAGGCGAGAGAGCTCGACAACCACCAACCCGCTTGCTGCGCCTGACTCGAGTCGGTCCAGCGCGTACTCGAGACCCGGGCGACTGGTTGCCCTGCCCTCTCTTGGGCTGTGCTCTCCCACCACCTCGAGCAACTCTAGACCGCGAGACTTGCACGCGCGCGTTATCACCTCGGCCTGCTGCTTGAGCTCGAGCGCGGCGGCACTGCCGGGGAGGGCGCAGCTGGCGTACCCGATCGCCCTCGCCGACGACGACCTTCGCCGTGAGTCTTCCCCGCTTCTGCTGTCCAACTGTCTGTTTTCATCCATCTTCTTGCCCTCGTCTGAAGTAACCCAGGTCGATCGCGATTTGGTCCGATCCGCTCTCGCGCTTGCGATCGATCTGCTCTGCCCCGGCTCCCAGCCGAGGCCTTGCGTGCGTGACGGCTACGAGCCGTCCGCAGGGTTATCCAGGCCGCTCCAACCGATGGGTGACGGGGAACTGAAGATGAATGGCCTCGCCAGTGACACCGGCAAGCCAACTCGCCGCCACGCGTGCGAAGCCCACCCTGACCATCAGCGAGCTCGGTGCGCCCGCTCCTGCGGGCACTGCCGCTCCTGCGCCTCGGGTCGGCCGCCCGCCGTGACCCGCAGGGGAGAGCCGAGGCTCTGAAGGAGCGACGCGCGCGGGCGATGAGCTGTCGCGGCGTCGGCGCAGGCCGGGGGCGCGCAATCTCTCAATCGAGGACGCCACCGATGAGCCATGGGCGGTCCGATCGGGCGCTGCCGAGGGCGCGGGAGTCCCGCTCGCGCCGGCAACACGAAGCACCAGCGGATTCCCGGCGGCGCGTGCAGCCCTCGGCCGACGGGGTGAGCCCGCGCCCGATTGCGTGTTGCCGGCCCACGGGACCGTTCTCCGCTGCGACACGGTGCGGCGCGTTCGCGTGCCGCCGGCCTCTCGGGCTGGAAAGCTCGTCAGCAGGCGCACGCGGGACCCGCCGCGGAGCGCCGACGGCGTTGGGGTCGGTGTCGGATGCGTCGACATCGACGGTGGCGTCGCCGCCGGAGCCGACGCGCGGCCACCCATACCGGGTGCCTGAGCGGGCTGTGACGGAGCCGAGTCGCTGGGAGAATCGCCGATGACGACGGCACCGGTGGTCAGCGTCGCACCCGCTGCCGGGACGGCCGTTGTGGCCGTTCCACACGCGGAAGCCCCACCGGCCGTGGGCGAGGTCGAGGCCGCCGCCGGGGGTGACGCTGCTCCCGCGGCCCCGCTAGCGGCGGTTCCGGCGCCCGTGGCCCCACC
>JBAQGP010000644.1:0-5487 GCA_049287845.1 Solirubrobacteraceae bacterium
TGCAACCGAGCGGCCCCCGGGAGCTGCGCGAGCTGGGTCTGGCCTTCAATGCGATGGCCGACGAGCTGGCCTCCGCACAGCGCCGCATCGAAGACGAGCGCCGGAGGCTGGCGGTGACGATCGAGAGTCTCGGCGACGGGCTGATCGTGACGGAGTCCGAATCCAGCGCGATTGCCACGATGAACCCACGCGCCGCCGAGCTCGTACCGGAGCTGCGACGGGGCGAGAGCGTCGATGATCCTGACAGCCCGTTGCCCGCGTTGCACACGGCGCTGGGGCGCGAGGTGGTCATCGACCATGGAGGACGCATCCTGGCCGTCACCGCGGCGCCACTGGGCGACGACACCTCCAGCGGCCTCGTCTGGACCGTGCGCGACGTCACCGAGCGGGCCCGGCTGGAGCGGGCCAAGTCCGATTTCGTCGCCACCGCGTCGCACGAGCTGCGCAGCCCGCTCACCTCGATCAAGGGTTTCGTGGAGCTGCTCGAGCGCAGCCCCGGCAGCATGTCGCCCCGCCAGCTCGAGTTCCTGGACATCATCAAGCGCTCTACCGACCGGCTGGTCGAGCTCGTCAACGACCTTCTCGACGTCGCCCGTCTCGAGGCCGATCACGTCGAGATCAACGCCCGCCCGATCGACATCGGCGAGGCGGTCCAGGAGCTCGCCGAGCTGATGGGCCCGCGGATCGCCGCCAAGCACCAGACCCTCGGCGTCTACGTCGCCCCGACGCTGCCGCTGGCGATGGCCGATCCCGAGCGCATCCGCCAGGTCATCGGCAACCTGCTCACCAACGCACACCTCTACACGGGCGAGGGAGGCCGCATTCACCTCGGCGTTGAAGCGGACCGCGCCTGGGTGAGGATCGTCATCGCCGACAGCGGCATCGGGATGACCACCGAGGAGACCGATCGCGCCTTCGAGCGCTTCTACCGCGCGCGCAGTGGCGATGAGTCGTCACCGGGCACGGGACTGGGGCTGTCGATCGTCAAGTCGCTGGTCGACCTGCACCACGGGGTGATCGAGGTCGACTCAGAGCCCGGGCGCGGCACCACGTTCAACGTCCTCCTCCCCGCTGCGGTGGCCGCCGACGACGCGGACTCGCTGGAGTTCATCCAGGGCCGCCGGGTGCTCATCGTCGACGACGAGACCGAGGTCGCGGAGCTGATCGCCGGTCAGCTTGCGCCGCTGGACGTGGACACGATGATCGCCACCAGCGGCGAGCAGGCGCTCGTTGCGCTGCGCAGCGAGCGCTTCGACGCGATGACCCTCGACATCCTCATGCCCTCGATGGACGGCTTCGAGGTGCTGCGCCAGATCCGGTCTGACCCCGACCTGGGGGCAACGCCGATCGTGTTCGTCTCTGTGTTCTCGGCGCGCAGCGAGCTCTCGGGTGAGTGGGTGGTGGCCAAACCCATCGATGCCGCCGAACTGCGCCACGTGCTCGCCGCCGCCGTCCGCGCCGGCCGCAGCCGCGTGCTCATCGTCGGCCGCGAGGAGCTTCAGCCGACGCTCGAGCCCGCGCTGGACGAGCTCGGGATCGAGCATCAGTGGGAGACATCTGGTGCGGCAGCCGCACGAGTGTGCGGGGAGCGTCGGTTCGAGGTGGCGCTGATCGACATCGGAATTCGTAACCCTCAGGCGGTTTTGCAAGCGTTGGACCTGCGCGGCCGTCGACTTCGGCGAGCCGTGATCCTATTCTCAGATGGAGGTTCGCCGGCACCCTCGGGTATCGTCAATCTGGGGCTTGAGGTCGTACCGGTCGAGGACGCCGCTCAAGCTCTCCTGTCTGCGTTGCGCGGAAACCGAGAACAAGTGAGTCGAGTTGCCGGTGGAGCTCCACACAGAAGCTGAGCTCACGCGGGAGGTCGCGCGCCTGCGGGCCGAGCTCGCTCGCCGTGAGCGCGAGGCTGCCGGCAAGGAGCTTCAGCTCGAGCGCTACGCCGCCGACCTGCGCGAGACCTTCAAGGAGGAGCGGGCGCTCACCCAGCAGCTCACGCGCTCCTACCGCGCCACTGTGCGCGCGCTGTCGAACGCCGTGGAGGCTCGCGACGCCTACACCGGCAAGCACGCCGAGCGCGTCGCCGCCTACGGGGTCGAGATCGCCCGGGCGACCGGGGTACCGCGACCGGACGCGCCGGAGCTCGAGTTCGGCTTCCTGCTGCACGACATCGGCAAGGTGGCCGTGCCCGACTCGATCCTCTACAAGCCGGGCCCGCTGACAACCGAGGAGCGGGCGCTGATGGCTCGCCACCCCGCCATCGGCGCCGAGATCGTCGGCCAGATCGAGTTCCTCACCGAGGCGACCGAGATCGTGCGCTCCCACCACGAGCGCTGGGACGGCATGGGCTACCCCGACGGGCTCACGGGTGAGCAGATCCCGCTGGCGGCGCGCGTGTTCGCCGTTGCCGACGTGCTCGATGCGCTCACCACGGATCGTCCCTACCGGGCGGGCTTCCCACTGCGCCAGGCCCGGGCGATGATCATGGAGGAGTCCGGCACCCATTTCGACCCGACGGTGATCGAGGCCTTCCGCCACATCGAGGACGCGACGTTCGTCCAGATCGGGCGCGACGCATGGTAGACCGACCGGGAGGGGCCCGATGAAGCGCGGCGTGCTGGTGGTCGATGACGACCCATTCATCCGCAAGCTGGTGGCGACGACCCTGGAGGACGTGGCGGAGTTCCAGCTCTTCGAGGCGGGTGACGGCATCCAGGCGGTGGAGGTCGCCGAGCGCGAGCTGCCCACGATCGTGTTCCTCGACGTCGACATGCCGCGCATGGATGGCATCACCACCTGCCGCGAGCTGCGCAGCAACCCGGCGACGAGCGGCGCCACCATCGTGATGCTCACCGCCTCCCATGGGGAGCGGATCGAGGCCCAGGCCGAGGCGGCCGGCGCCGACCTGTTCCTGACCAAGCCGTTCAGCCCACTGGATCTGCTGCGGCTGGTCGATCGTCTGGGCGCTCAGACCGACCGCGTCGACCGATACCGCTGACGCGCCGCGCCACGGGAAGGCGCTGGCGGGACACTGAACGTCGCCGGTACGCGCGAGTGGGCGCGCGTCGGGTCTCAGCCGAGGCGGATCAGGACGACCGTGTTGATGGTGAACAGCACACCGAACAGAACCGTCCACCGGTTGAGGTTGCGCTCGACCAGCGAGCCGCCACCCAGCGGCCCGGCGCCGGTCCCGACGCCGAACGCGCCCGACAGGCCCGCGTCCTTGCCGGAGTGCATGAGGATGAGGAAGATCAGCCCTACGGACAGAAACACCTGGACAACGTCGAGGATCGCGGTCATCAACCGGATGGTATCTGCTGGTGTGAGCGCGCCTCGTCGAGCCGGTGCAGGATCTGCACCGCGTCTGCGCGCAGCGACCCGTCGAGGGCCGCATAGTCCTGGTCTGAGAGCTTGCCCGTGCGCACGTCGAGCTCGGCGTCGCGGATCTCGCGGTACTTGGCGTCCCGTGCCGCCTCCAGCTCGGCCACATCAGCGGCCACGCTCCGAGGGTCGTCCGGGCGGCGGGCCGCACGCAGCGGGCCCGTGATGGCGTACATCGCAGCGGCAAGGACGACGAGAACGAGCAGGTAGGCCACGGTCAGACCAGCTCGCGCTCGCGTACGGGCGCGGGTTCGGTGACCGGCGAGATCGCGGGGGGCGTGACCGCCCGCCCCCGGCGGCGAACCGACAGGCTCGGGCGGCCGGTCCGGCGCGGCACCGGCCACAAGGCGATGAGGCCGCCCAGCGCCGCGATGATGGCGCCGATCCACAGCCACATCACCAGCGGCGAGACCTCGATGAGGAACGTCGACGGCCAGGGGTGGTTGACGAACTGCTGGGCGATCTCGTTGATGGCGAGGTCGCGCAGCTCGAAGATCGTGTTGAGCTGGCTGGTCCTCTGCGCGGGTGGGAGGCTCTGCGCGGCGAACAGCGCGCGGGCGATCTTCACGTCACCCTGGCTGACCAGGCTCTGGAGCCGTCCCAGGTTGGGCGAGATGACGACCCACAGATCGCGCAGCGCCCCTGAGTCCAGGCCGACGCGGCTCTCGGTCTGGGCCCCGGCTGAGGTGTCAAGGAAGCGCCCGATCGGGTGCATCCAGTCCTGCGACGGGTACAGGCCGTAGCTGGTGTGCAGCGTCGTGACCGCGTGGCCGTCCTTGGTGACCGCGAGCTCCGCTCCGAACGAGATCTTCTGGGCGCTCGCGTGGGCCGTCGGGTGCGTGTAGGTGAGGGTGTAGCCGTCGAGGTGCACGCGCTGACCGGGCGCCAGCGTCGCGTAGCGCTGGTGCTGGAAGGAGGTTGAGCCCGCCACCCCCACCAGGGCCACCGCCACGCCCGCATGGACCAGGTAGCCGCCGTAGCGCCGGCGATTGCGAGCGACGAGGGCCACCAGCGCCCCGGCCGGAGACTCGCCGGTCATCGCACGCCGCGCGCGGGCGCCGCGGAAGAACTCCTGGGCCACGGTGGCCACGACGAACGTCCCGAGCCCGAACATGATGTAGGCGAAGACGTGGCGGGTCACCCCGGAGACGAAGGCGAGCGCCACCAACGTGGCCAGCCCCACGGCCACGGGGAAGGCGAAGCTGCGCTTGAGCTTGGCGGGCGTCACCCGCCGCCACGCGATGATCGGCCCGATCCCGGACAACGCCACGACGATCAGTGCCAGCGGCACCACGAAACGGTCGAACACGGGCGGCCCGACCGACGTCTGGGTGCCGGTGATCGCCTCGGAGATGAGCGGGAAGAAGGTGAGCCAGAAGACGACAGCGGCGAGCGCCACCAGCACGACGTTCTGGAGCAGGAAGACCCCCTCGCGTGAGATCAGCGAGTCCAGCCGGTGCTCGCTGCTCAGGCTGTCGCGCCGCAGGGTGACCAGCCACACCGAGCCGAGCACCATCGCCGAGATCAGCGCGACGAACGAGACGTTCAGCGTGGGGTCGGAGACGAAGGCGTGGATCGAGCTGAGGATCCCCGAGCGCACCAGGAAGTCGCCCACGATCGCCAGCGTCCCGGTGAGCAGGACCAGCGAGGCGTTCCACACCTTCAGCATCCCCCGCTTCTCCTGGATCATGATCGAGTGGATGTAGGCGGTGCAGACCAGCCACGGCATCAGCGCCGCGTTCTCCACCGGGTCCCAGGCCCAGTAGCCGCCCCATCCCAGCTCGGTGTAGGACCAGCGCGCGCCCAGCAGGAGCCCGACCCCGAGGCACAGCCACCCGGCCAGGGCAAAGCGGCGCGTCACCTGCACCCACTCGGCGCCGAGGCGGCCGCTCACCAGCGCGCCGATACAGAAGGCGAAGGGCACGACCAGCAGCGTGAACCCCGAGTAGAGCATCGGGGGATGGATCATCATCGTCGTGTGGCGCAGCAGCGGGTCCAGCCCGGCGCCCTCGGCGGGCGGGTTGGCACTCGTGGCGAACGGGTTGGCGAACAGCACGATCAGCCCGGTGAAGAAGACGGCCATGCCGAGCAGAACCGACTGGGCATAGG
>JBAQGP010000645.1:0-8331 GCA_049287845.1 Solirubrobacteraceae bacterium
GCCGCGGACGACGCGGAGGCGATCGCGGAGCTGGCGGCGAGCCTGCGCGCCCGCGGCCTGGCCGTCGGTGTCTCGGCGCCCCGGCGTGACCCCGCCGGCTTGCATGAGGCCATCCGCGAGGCCGAGCTCCTGGCCGAGCTGGGCGCCGGCGAGGACGCCCCGCCCAACCGCCACGACGAGACCTACCGCCTGCTCATCGGCGTCCTGCTGCGCGACCCTGCCGAGCTCGAGCAGCTGCGCGACAGCACGGTGAGGTCGCTGCAGGCGTACGACGTGCGCCATGACACCGACCTCCTCTGCACCCTGTGCGCGTTCCTGGCCTACGACGGATCGACGACCGAGACCGCCGAGGCGATGCAGCTGCACCGCCATACCGTCGGCTACCGGCTGTCGCGCGTGCAGGCGGTCTCGGGCCTCTCGCCCTACGAATCAGACGGCCGCGAGCGCCTCAGCCTGGGCCTCAAGGCGCAGCAGATCCTCGACGCCGCCCGCCGCCTGGAGGCGGGTCAGCCGCCGCGTTGACGCGACTCCTTAGCCCAGGACGAGCTCGGCCACGGTCCGCAGCGTCGCCGGATCGCCGCCGACCAGCAACGTCGTCACGATCGAGTCGCGCCAGGCGTCGAGGTCGTGGCGGATCTTGTCGACGGGCCCGATCAGGGTGAGCTGCTCGAGCAGGCGGGTCGGGACGGCAGCGGCCGCCTCCTCCTTGTGGCCGGCGAGGTAGAGCCCCTGGATCTTGTCCACCTCGGCCTCGTAGCCCATGCGGATGGCCACGTTGGCGTGGAAGTTGGTGCCTCGCGCCCCCATCCCGCCGAAGTACAGGGCGTACATCGGGCGCAGCGCGTCTGCGGCGGCCTCGACGTTGTCGGTGATGATCAGCGGCACGGTCGCCGCCACCTCGAACTCGTCGCGTGCGCGATGGGCGCCGGGACGGTCCAGGCCCTCGTCCAGGGCCTCCCGGTAGAAGTCGTCGTGGTATGGCGAGTAGAAGAGCGCGAGCCAGCCGTCGCAGAGCTCGCCGGCCATGGCGATGTTCTTGGGACCCTCGGCGGCGAGGTAGATGGGGATGTCTGACCGCAGCGGATGGATGCTGGGCTTCAGTGGCTTGCCCAGGCCCGTGACCCCCTCTCCGGTCAGCGGCAGCGGGTAGTGGGGACCGCCGCTGGTCACGGGGCCCTGGCGGGCCCAGATGTCGCGCAGGATCCCGATGTACTCGCGCATCCGCGCCAGTGGCTTGGCGAACGGCTGGCCATACCAGCCCTCCACCACCTGCGGACCTGAGACGCCCAGGCCCAGGATCATGCGCCCGCCACTGAGGTGGTCGAGTGTCATCGCCGCCATCGCCGTCGCGGCGGGGGTGCGGGCCGAGATCTGCACGATCGCCGTGCCGAGCTTGATCTGCGTGGTGGTGGCGCCCCACCAGGCCAGCGGCATCAACGCGTCAGACCCATAGGCCTCCGCCGTCCAGACCGAGTCAAAGCCCAACCGGTCGGCCTCCTGGATGGCCTCGGCGGCCCCGGGGGGCGGGCCCCCCGCCCAGTAACCCAGGCTCAGGCCGAGTCGCAGGTCGCGGGCCATGATGCGCGGACCCTACCTGCTCCCCGTGTCCCCATCCCCGCCGGAGGGGCGCCCGAGGGCGGCTCGCAGGCGTGCGAGGGGCCCCGGAGGCCGCGGCGGCTTGGGTTGGGTGGCCTCCCACTCCTCGCGGCTGGGCAGCCTCCCCGCCTTGCGCGCCTTCAGGACGCACGCGCCGTGGGCATGGCGGCGCCGGGCGGAGTCGCCCTCGGGGATGATCAGCATGTGCTCGCTCAGCGCCGGCAGGAGCTCGCCGCACAGTGGACAGCGGTACGTGGCCGGCTTGCGGTTCTGCGCGCGGCGCACGCTGTACCAGCGCGCCTTCGGTCCCCTGGACATCGGTCCAGAGGATGCCACCACTCGCCCTGCCGGCCGCTATGGTGCCCCGCGCGTGGAGCAACGCACGGAGCGCATCATCGTCGAGACCGACCGGCACCGCATCACCGGTCATCTGATGCTGCCGACCGACGGCTACCGCAGCCGGCTCACCGACTACCTCAACGCGTCCGAGCGCGAGTTCCTGGCGCTGACCGACGTCGAGGTCGCCACCCTGGACGGCGCGCCACGCGTCGAGAGGCGGGATTTCATCGCGCTGTCGCTGCGTCACGTCGTCCTGGCGATGCCCGCTGACGACGACGCTTCCTAAGCACGATGCGCGCACGCGCGCATGGTTCCGGGGCCGGCGCTGTTCGCGCTGTGACCAGATCACAGATTTCGCCGGAGCGGCCCGGGTAATATGGGGTCCCTAATGGCCAGCCACCGAGCCGACGACCTGAAGGGCCTGAGCAAGACCGACGCCCTGCGCGCTTCGCCGCGCATGTTCGACTCGGCCCTGCTGGACAAGCTCTCGCGCGTGCACCCGGCGGTTCCGCCGATGCTGTTCGTGCCGGTGATCGCGGTCCTGCTGGTCGAGGGGTTCGTCCGCGGTGCAGGCGCACTCACCGCGGTGTGGCTGCTGTGCGGCTATCTGTTCTGGACGCTCACCGAATATTGGCTGCACCGGATCGTCTTCCACTTCGAGCCTGAGGATGGAATCGGTGCCCGGCTGCACTGGATCATTCACGGCGTGCATCACGACCATCCCAACGATCCGATGCGGCTCGTCATGCCGCCATCGCTGAGCGTGCCGCTGGCGGCACTGTTCGTCTACGGCTTCTACGTCGTGCTCGGCAGCCCCACCTTCCTGCCCTTCGGCGCGGGCTTTCTGGGCGGCTACCTGGGCTACGACATGCTGCACTACCACGTGCACCACCACCGGCCCAAGACGCAGCTGGGCCGGCGCCTGCGCGAGCTGCACATGCGCCATCACTTCCAGAACCACGAGCGCGGCTACGGCGTCAGCGCGCCCTTCTGGGACCACGTGTTCGGCACCGCACCGGGCAAGAAGAGTTAGCCGCAGCCTCCCAAAAAGCTCATCAGAGCTTCACAAACCTCTAACACATGAGGTAAAGTGGTCCTCGGGGCGCAGGCCGAGACCGCATGTCGCGGCGCGCGAGAGACCGGGCAGACCACATCCATCACAAGGGGGAACCTCTTGAAGCGCATCACTGCCCTGACCGCGGGGACGGTCGTCGCTGCCATTGCCGCGGCCAGCGGGGCAACGGCCACGGCGGCGGGCACTCTGCCGACTCTGGCGCTCACGATGACGGGTACGTCGATCACCGCGACCGCCTCGGTCCCGGCCGGCGCAGTCAACGTCGTCTCCACCGTGACCGGCGAGGCCGCCGGGTCTCCGACGCTGGTGCGGCTCGAACCCGGCGTCACCTTCCCGCAGGCATTCGGTGCCGTTGGAACGCACCACGGCGATCCCAACGCGCTGGACGGTCTGGCCACCATCGTGGCCAACCCGATGGCGCCGAAGGGCACCAGCAACGCCCAGACCGTTCTGACGCCCGGCAACTATGTCGCCCTGGACACCGAAGGCAACAATCCCAACAAGTGGCCGCACGTGGACTTCACGGTCACCGCCAACACGGCGCCGGCCACCCTGGCCAAGCCCAAGGCGACGGTCACGACCGAGGAGTTCGCGTTCACGGGACCGAGCACGCTCCATGATGGGCAGCTGGTCCGGTATCAGAACGCCGGCTACCTGTACCACATGGTCATCGCTCTCCCGGTCAAGAACAAGGCCAACGCTCAGGCGCTGAGCGCGGTCCTCCTGGCCGGCAAGGACAACAAGGCCCATAAGTACGTCTCTGGAGTGCCGCTCCAGCTCATGGGCACCGTCGGTCCGGGCGCGATGCACCAGCAGGTGCTCAACCTCAAGCCCGGCATCTACGTGCTGGCCTGCTTCATGACCACGCAGGACGGGCGCGAGCACACCGCGCTCGGCATGGAGCGCACGATCAAGGTCGTCAAGTAGTCACGGTCGCATGACTGGCCGCGCGGCCCACGGTGGGTCGCGCGGCCGGGGTGCGCGCCGCGGGGGGGCCGGTCAGGTGGTGAGGAGCCCGCCGTCGACCGGCAGGACGATGCCGGTGATGTAGGACGCGGCGTCGCTGGCCAGGAAGAGCAGGGCGGCCACCAGCTCCTCGGAGCGCCCGGGCCGGCCGGCCGGGACCCGGAACATCATCTGCTCGAGGTAGCCGTCGGGGTACTGGTCGGTCATCTCCGACGGGAAGAACCCTGGCGCCAGCGCGTTGACGCGGATGCCCTTGCGCCCGGTCCACTGCTGGGCGAGGTCGCGGGTGAGGCCGATGATCGCCGCCTTGCTGGACGAGTAGGCAGCCTGCGGCAGGCCGGCCGTGGTCGAGCCCAGCACGCTGCCGATGTTGACGATGCTGCCGCCGTTCGTCATCGCCCGCGCGCAGGCCTGTGCCATCCAGTAGGACCCCATGAGGTTGATGTCGATGACCCTGCGGAACTCGTCGGGCTCCTCGCGCGTGGCCGGCACGGCGGTGCCGACGCCGGCGTTGTTGACCAGCACGTCGACCCGGCCGAGCTCGCTCGTCGTCCGCGCGACAACGCGGGTGCAGTCCTCGACGCTGGAGACATCGGCCTCGATCGCCACGCTGCGACGCCCTTCGGCCTCCACGACCTGCTTGGTCTGTTGAAGGCGATCGGCGCGCCGCGCGCAGATGGCGACGTCGGCGCCGGCCTGCGCCAGACCCTGGGCGAAGGCCACGCCCAGCCCGGAGGACGCCCCGGTGACGATCGCGACCTTGCCATCCACGCGGAAGCTGTCCAGCACGCTCATCCAGGGCCTCCCACGGGCGTTTTGCAGCGAAAACGGAGAGGGCGGGATTCGAACCCGCGATAGAGATTTCTCCCCATACTCGCTTAGCAGGCGAGTGCCTTCAGCCACTCGGCCACCTCTCCCAAGGGCACCGCTGAGTGTAAACGGCCCCGCGAAAGCTTCGCACAAGCTTCGCGCACGCGAGCGTGACGCATGGCACCATGCAGGACTGAGATCCGCCGGCCGGACCGTGGAGGGGTGGCAGAGTGGTCGAATGCGCTGGTCTTGAAAACCAGAGTCCGCGCAAGCGGACCGCGGGTTCGAATCCCGCCCCCTCCGCCTCTCCTTGAGCGCCCTTCCCCACTCTCAGCGCCGTTCGGCTCCTGTTTCAGAACCGGGTCCGCCGATGCAGGCGCGGGTCGCGCGCGGCGCGGTCCCGGTCCACCCTCTGCGCGCGGTGAGTCGAAGTGCCTGGAATCCGGGTGCCCTGCTGCGTAGGATGGGCGCATGACCGAGATCACCGCACCCCCCGCGCTCGCTGCCGAGACCGAGCGTCCAGCGCCGGCGCGGCCTCTTGACTTCGAGATCGTCCCGCTCAAAGGGCTGCCCATCGTCGCGGTGATCATGGGGTTGCTGATCGCCGCGATCGCGTCCAACAAGCTGTGGCCGCTGGAGTTCTTCCACGTCGCCGGCGGGGCCGCCTGGACGATCATCGACCTGTTCCTGGGGCTGGTGTTGGGCCCGATCATGGGCAAGATGTCGGTCCCGGCCCGCATCGAGTTCACGACCAAGCTGATGCCCAAGATGGTGCTGATCATGCCCACGGTCGTCACGGCGACGCTGGCTGCGGGCTGGCAGCTGTCCTCGTACCTGGGCACCAACCTCAGCACCCACCCGCTGCACGGTTGGGTCGTCGCGAGCATGATCGTCGTCGGCGTCATGGCCATCCTGGCTCTGGGCCTGCTCGAGCCGGCCAACGTCGCCGTGCTGTTCGAGCTCAAGAAGCCCCGGCCCAACCCGGCGGTCATCGAGCGGCTCATGAAGCGCTTCATCTACAGCGCCGGAGTCCTGGGCGCGCTGCAGGTGGCGACGTTGGTGATCATGACCAAGCTGTCGGCGGGATGAGCGAGCGCAAGCATCCGCCGTTCACCGAGGTGGGGATGCTCTCCCTCGCTCTGGTGGTGATCGGGGGCATCTACCTCTCCGCCCACATTCCCCAGCACGTGTCGCTGGGGCTTCCCACCGCGCTCCTCATCGCCTCCGGCCTGCTCGTGGTCGTCAACCTGGCCCAGCTCAGCCGCGTCCCGGGGTTTGCCTGGCCGCGGTTCTTCCAAGTGGCCAAATGGGCGCTGGCCGCCTACCTCTTCACCGCGGCCCTCATCGAGTTCGCCTTCCTGCGCAACCATCTCAAGGGCGGCCCGCTCGTGATCCTCACGCTCTCCCTGCTCGTCTACGCCGTGCAGGTACCCGCCATGATCGCCTTCACCGTCGCCCGCTATGACACGTCGGCAGGCGACGGGGCCGACGGCTCGCTCGCCCGTAGCTAAACTCGGCTGCCTCGCGCCCGTAGCTCAGCTGGATAGAGCGTCGGTCTACGGAACCGAAGGTCGGGAGTTCGAATCTCTCCGGGCGCGCTGGGAAGCCCTGCTGATGCGGGGCTTTTGCGTTGGCGGCGTCTGTGCCAACTTCGCAGCATGTCCCTGATATGCCTCGGGCCGGGGCCGGCGTGGACGGGTCGCGGCCGGCCGGCGAACGGCTACTTCACCAAGCGGCTGGCAGAGGACGATGATCCGGAGTCTCGGGCCGCAGCAGCGCGGCGATCATCGCGTCCGCGATGAACTTGCCGTAACCGTCGAGCGGCCATCCGCGCGTGAGGACGAGCAGCTCGTAGAGCTCGGGCGAGCTGTAGGTCCACAGAATCTCGCCGGCGCGCTCGATCGTGACGTTGGCGCGCAGACCGCCCGTGTTCGCCAGGCTGCGGGCGTTGTGGGTCATCCGCTCCAGGCGCTGCGCATTGAGCTCGGATAGGAGCCGTGCCATCTGCGGATCCGCCGTTGCCGCCGCGCGCACGAGCAGCATGATCGGAGCGATCCGGGGGGCGACCTCGGTGGTGAGCATGCTCCATCCGCGGATGATCTCGCGAGGGTCTCCTTCGGTGGCTTGCATCGCGTCTGACCGAGTTTCCGCGGGGACAGGGCCGTCCCCGGTCAGCGCCTCTCGGCAGATCGCGCTGACCAGACCAGGCTTGCCGCCGAAGGCCTTGTAGACCGTGTCCACCGACACGCGGGACTCGGTCGCAATCGCCGTGATCGTCGTGGCCGCGAAACCGTCGTCCAAGAACCGCCGCCGAGCGACGTCAAGGATCGCCGCACGGGTCTGACGAGCCTGTTCTCGTCGCCGAACCGAGTCATACGGACGCTTCGGATTGACAGATGGTCGATTTGGGTCCATAGTGCTAGATCAGTTCTAGCTTACTAGATCTAATACAGGAAGATGTGAGATCGAATGGACGAGACCGACACCCACACGGGCCCAGCCGCAGTTGTGCGGACGTTGGAGCGGGCCACCAACGAGCATGACCTCGAAGCATTGGTCGCGTGCTTTGCCTTGGACTACCGCAACGAGACACCGGCTCATCCCGAGCGAGGCTTCACTGGCCGAGAGCAGGTCCTCGCCAACTGGTCACAGATTTTCGCCGCGATTCCCGACCTCACCTGTCAGGTTCTGAGCTGCGCGGTCGACGGCGATACGGTTTGGAGCGAGTGGGAGCATCGGGGGACGAGGCCCGACGGGACGCCGCACCTGATGCGCGGGGTGATCATCTTCGGGGTTGCCGATGGGGTCGCCGCCTGGGCTCGCTTCTACCTCGAGCCCGTTCAGGCGGCCGCCGGCACCGTGGATCAGGCGGTCCGGCAGCAGGTCATGCCTGACGGCCGGTCATGATCCTCATCGTCGGCGGCACCGGCAGACTGGGCACTCTCCTCGTCAAGCGCCTAGCTGGCCGCGGGCATCACGTCCGCATCCTGACCCGCAATCCTGCGCGCGCCGAGCAGGACGTCGGCGGCCAGATCACGGTGATGAGCGGTGACGTACGCGATCGCCCGAGCCTTGAGCCGGCGGTCGCCGGCGTGGAGACCGTCGTGTCCGCCGTCCATGGGTTCAACGATCCCGCTCGTGACTCCCTGGCCGCCGTCGATCGCGATGGCAACGCCAATTTGCTCAGCGCGGCCCGAGCCGCTGGCGCGCAGTTCGTGCTGATCTCCACGGTCGGAGCGGCGCCGGACAGCCCGATGGAGTTGTTTCGCATGAAGTACATGGCTGAGGAGCGGGCCGTCGGATCTGAACTTCCGTGCACGATCGTGCGCGCGACCGCGTTCATGGAGCTGTGGATCGAGGTGCTCGAGCAGACCGCCGGCCGCTCCGGCCGCCCACTCGTGTTCGGCCAGGGTCAGAACCTGATCAACTTCGTCTCCGTCGGCGACGTCGCCGCTCTGGTCGAGCGGGTTGTCACAGATCCAGGCGTGCGGGGAGAGACGCTTGAGATCGGTGGCCCCGCGAACCTCACGTTCGAGCAGCTCGCC
>JBAQGP010000646.1:0-4104 GCA_049287845.1 Solirubrobacteraceae bacterium
ACCGTGTCCAGCACGGGCACCGCCGGCGCCGGCTGTTCGAGCGTCGCGCGGCTGACGCGGGCCAGGCAGCCCTCGGGACCGCGCTTGATCACGACCTGGCCACGGCCGGCGGGGGTCATCGCCTCCAGCGCGAGCGCGGCTCCGAGCGGGTCCGCGGTCTCGGTGACGATCTCCGCCTCGTGCTCTCCGGCGAAGACGACATCGGCGCTGCGCACTGCGGCCTCCAGCGCGGGCGCGGCCTCGTGCACGGGCCACAGGGCGCTGCGGTAGTTGAGGTCGAAGCTGACGGTGACGCCGGCATCACGGGCCACGGCGATCGCGCGCGTGACCGCCGCTGCCGGCCCGGGGCCGAGGGCGAGGGTGATCCCGGTGACGTGCAGGACGGCGGCGCTGCGGATGACGTCTGCGGGGATGTCGTCGGGCGTGAGGTGCGAGCCCGCGCTGTGGCGGCGGTAGTAGGTGACGCGCCCGTGGGCGCCACTCGGGCGCCAGCGCACCATCAGCCCGGTCGGTGATGGGTCGGTGACGGTGATCGCCTGCACCTGCTCGGCGCGCAGCTCGCGCAGGATGAGGTCGCCCGGCGGGTCGGCGCCCACCCGCCCGATCCAGGTCGCCGGCACGCCCAGCCGCCGGATGCCGATCGCGACGTTGGACTCAGAGCCGCCCATGCCGAAGGTCATCGCCTCGCCGTTGCGCACCGATCCCGGTGCAGTCTGGACGAGCAGGCCCATCGTCTCGCCGACGGTGACGAGGCCGGGGCTCACCGCCGTCCCCGCCCGGTCTGCACGGCCTCCAGCGCCGTGGCCGCACGTCGCGCGAGTGCGCTGAGCGAGCCGCCGTCCAGTGCGTCGCCCACCAAGGGGCCGCCGAGCCCGACCGCCACCGCGCCCGCGGCGACGTAGTCAGCGATCTGTTCCAGCGCGACGCCGCCGGTCGGGACCAGGGGGATATGCGGGAGCGGGGCGCGGACATCCTTGAGGTGCCGCGGGCCGCCCGACGCCGCGGGGAACAGCTTGACCGCCGGTGCTCCCAGACGCCAGGCCTCGAGCAGCTCGGTGGGGGTCCAGCCTCCGGGGTAGCAGGCCACGCCCTGCTCGGCCGCGTACACCGCCACCTCCGCGCACACGCCGGGGCTGACCAGGAAGTCGGCGCCCGCCTCCAGGCACGCCGCCGCCTGGTGTGAATCGATGACGCTCCCCATGCCGAGTGCGACGTCGCCCGGCAGCTCGGAGCGGACCCGCGCGAGCGCGTCGACCGCGCCCGGTGTGGTCAGGGTGAGCTCGAGGCATGTCACCCCAGCCTCGCCCAGCGTTCGCGCCACACCCTCGAGGTGGCGGTCGCTCGAGGCGCGCAGGATGGCGACGACGCCGGACTGCTCGAGTTGGCGGGTGATCGGCAGACGCTCGGGCACGGAGGGCATTGTGACCTCAGCCGGCCACACGGCGGGCGGTGCCCCGCGCGCCGACGCGGACCAACGCGTCGAGGTGATCGATGAGCAGGGCCTGCCACGCGGCGTCGGCGGCGAGCTCCTCGTTAAAGATCTGGCGCATGGACAGCAGCGCGGCGACGACGGGCTCGGGGTCCTCGCGCCCGCCCAGCCGTTCGGCGATCTCGCCGGCCAGCGGGTCGTCGACGGTGAGCGCGCGTCCGCCGTCAGACCGCCGCGCGCTGACGAAGCGCATCCACGCGGCGACGCCCAGCGACGCCACCACGGGCTCGCCGCCCGCACGACGACGGTCGCGGATGGTGCCGAGCAGGCGCATCGGCAGCTTCTGGCTGCCGTCCATGGCGATCTGGATCGTGCGGTGGCGCAGCGCCGGATTGGCGAAGCGCTCCAGCAGCTCGTCCTGGTAGGCATCCAGGTCAAAGCCGCCGGGCACCTCGAGCGTGGGGGCGACGTCGACGGCCATCAGTTTCTGCAGGACGGCGAGGAAGGGTCCGTCCGGACGCACCGCATCAGACACGAGCTCGTCGCCGGCGAGCACGGCGAGGTACGCCAGCGCCGAATGCGCGCCGTTGAGCAGGCGCAACTTGATCTGCTCGTACGGGCGCACGTCGCTGGTCATGATCGCCCCGGCCCGCTCCCATGCCGGCCGCCCGGCGGCGAAATCGTCCTCGATCACCCACTGCGTGAACGGCTCGGTGATCACGGCGCCCTCGTCGCGCGCGCCCAGCGCCGCGGCGATACGGGCCAGGTCGTCCTCGGTGGTGGCCGGCGTGATCCGGTCCACCATCGTGGACGGGAAGCGGACGCTGGCTCCGATCCAGTCGCCCAGGCCGCCGGCGTCCGGGGAGTGAGCGACGAAGTCGGCGACCAGGTCCCGCAGCACGTGTCCGTTGTCGGGGAGGTTGTCGCAGCAGAGCACCGTCACCGGGCCGGCGTCCTCCTCGCGTCGCTGCGCGAGGCCGCCAACGAGCTGCCCGATGGCGGTCCTGGAGCCCCCGTCGGCCAGGTCGGCGGCGACGGCGGGATCATCGAGGGCCAGGCGGGTGGTGGCCGGGTCGTAGTGATAGCCCTTCTCGGTCACGGTCAGGGTGATGAGCCGGGTGGCGGGCGCGGCGATCCGCCTGCGGACCGCGCCGGCGTCGGCCTGGGCCCAGTGCACCTCGCGCACCGCGCCGATGACGCGCAGGCGCTCGCCCGCGCCGTCACGCTGGGCCAGGGTGTAGAGGCCGTCCTGGGGGGCGAGCTGCTCCACGACCTCAGCGCTGCGCTGGGTGACCCCGCAGATGCCCCAGTCGCCGCCCTCGGCGGCGATCGCGGCCTCGGTGTAGACCGCCTGGTGGGCGCGGTGAAACGCGCCGATGCCCAGGTGCACGATCCCCACCTTCAGCGCGCGTGGGTCCACCAGCGGCGCCAGGTCGCGCGGGAGTCGCTCCAGGGTGGCCAGGTTCAGGCGCGGGGTCACATCACCGCGCCGAGCTGCCAGGGGGCGAACTCCTCGTCACCGAAGCCGAACTCCTCGCTCTTGGTGCGCCGCCCCGAGGCGGTGGCCAGGATCTCCTCGAAGAGACGGTCGCCCAGCTCAGAGACGGTGGCGTCGCCGTCGAGCACCGTGCCGCAGTTGAAGTCCATGTCGTCGCCCATCCGCTCATAGAGCTGCGTGGTGGTGGCGAGCTTGAGGCTCGGTGCCGGCTTGCAGCCAAACACGGATCCACGCCCGGTGGTGAAGCAGACGAGGTTGGCACCGCCGGCGACGATCCCGGTCACGCTCACCGGGTCATAGCCGGGCGTGTCCATGAACACCAGGCCCTTGGCGGTGACGGGCTCCCCGTAGTGGTAGACGGCCTGGAGCGGGCTCGAGCCGCCCTTGGCCACGGCGCCCAGGGACTTCTCCTCGATCGTCGTCACCCCGCCGGCGCGGTTGCCGGGGGAGGGGTTGTTGTCCATGTGTCCCTCCTCGGCCGCGGTATAGCCCTCCCACCATTCGATGCGCTCCATGAGCTGCTCGGCGACCTCGGGGGACGCGGCGCGGCTGGTGAGCAGATGCTCGGCGCCGTGGATCTCCGGGGTCTCGCCGAGGATGGCGGTGCCCCCGGCGGCGACCAGGCGGTCGACCGCGATGCCGAGCACCGGGTTGGCGGTGACTCCCGACCAGCCGTCCGAGCCGCCGCAGTTCAGACCCAGCATCAGCTCTGAGGCGGGCACCGGCTGACGGGGCGCCGCCGCCTCAGGCAGGAGCTCCTCCACGAGCTCCACGCCGCGGCGCACGGTCGCCATCGATCCGCCCAGCTCCTGGATGACCAGCCGGCGCAGCGGCGTGCCCTCAGGGAGCTCGAACCCGTCGACGAGCGCGCCGATCTGGTTGACCTCGCAGCCCAGGCCGACAACCACGACGGCGGCCACGTTGGGATGGCGGGCGTAGCCGGTGAGGGTGCGGCGCAGCACGGCGAGGCCGTCGCCGTCGCGCGAGAGCCCGCAGCCGCTGCCGTGGGTGATCGCGATGACGCCGTCGATGCCGGGATGGTCGCTGAGCGCGCCGGGCGCCGAGAACGCGGCGACGATCCGCTTGACCACGGTGGCTGAGCAGTTGACCGAGCTCAGCACCGCCACGTAGTTGCGGGTGCCGACGCGGCCGTCCGGGCGGACGATCCCGTCGAAGG
>JBAQGP010000647.1:0-13024 GCA_049287845.1 Solirubrobacteraceae bacterium
GGGGAAGCTATCCGCCGGGTCTGCGGCGTCCAATGGGGTCTAGACCCCATAACTGCGGAAACAGCGCAACGAGGAGCGGGAGCTGACCTACTCGTCGCCTTTCTGCGCAGCCACACCGGCGCCGAGAGCTCAGCCGGCCAGGTCTCAGTCGGTCGGGGCCACCATTGAGCGCAGGCGGATCCTGCTTTCCGCGCCGACCGTGGCGCTCAATCCTTGAGGGCTAAACGTTTGAGCGGTAAATTGCCCACAGCGACCTGGCGCGGGGCCGCCTCCACCGGGGATCGCCTCACGCCAAGAGGGAGATTGTGGGATGCCGGTTGTGCCGATCCGTCAGATCCTCGATCCGGCGTTTGCGGAGCGGTACGGAGTGGCGGCGATCAACGTGGTCGACGACCTCACGCTCGAGGCCGTGCTGGCCGCGGCGACCGAGATGGAGTCGCCGCTGATCGTGCAGACGTCGCTCAAGACCGTGAAGTCGATCGGCGCCAAGGCGCTGTACAGCATGTGGCGCGCCCGTGCCGACGAGGTGCCGGTACCGGTGTCCCTGCACCTGGATCACTGCCCGGACCGGGAGTGGATCAGAATCTGTCTGGAGACGGGATGGAACTCTGTCCTCTTTGACGGCTCCGAGCTCGACGTGGCCGAGAACACGCGCCAGACGGTCGAGGTGGTCGCCGAGGCCGAGCGCCGCGGCGCCCAGGTGGAGGGCGAGATCGAGAGCGTGCTCGGCGTCGAGGATGGCGTCGGCTCCGACGAGGCCGGCGTCGTGCACCCCGTCGAGGTCTCCGCACGATTCATCGAGACGACCGGCGTCTACTCCTTTGCCCCGGCGATCGGGACGGCGCATGGTCTGTACAGGATCTCGCCGGAGCTGCATCCCGAGCGCGTGTCGGAGATCGTCGACCGGCATCCGATCCCGATGGTGCTCCACGGCGGCACCGGCCTCACCGCGGACCAGTTCTCCGACCTCATCGCCCGCGGCTGCGCCAAGGTCAACATCTCCACGGCCCTGAAGATCGCCTTCGTCGACGCGCACCGCGAGTACCTCGACGCCAACCCCGGCAAGCACGATCCGCCGTCGATGCTCAAGCACGTCAGGACCGCGGTGCTCCAGATGGCCAAGCACCACATCGGGATGTTCGGCTCCGCCGGGCGCGCCGGCGCCCTGTCGGCGTCGGCAGGGCGCTGAGTCGCGTTGCCCGCCCTCATCTTCGACTGCGACGGGGTCCTGGCCGACACCGAGCGCGACGGCCACCGCCCGGCGTTCAACGAGACGTTCGCCGAGGTGGGCCTGCCCGTGACCTGGTCTGAGGAGGAGTACGCGCAGAAGCTGCGGATCGGCGGCGGCAAGGAGCGAATGGCCTCGCTGCTCACGCCTGAGTTCGCCCGCGCCCACGATCTGCCCACCGACCCCGAGGGCCAGAAGGACCTCCTGGCCGACTGGCACAGACGCAAGACGGCGCGCTACAAGGAGATGGTCCGTGCCGGGCGGCTGCCCGGCCGTCCCGGCATCGCGCGGATCGTCGGCGAGGCGATCGCCGCCGGGTGGACGCTCGCGGTTGCCTCGACCTCGGCCGAGGAGTCGGTTCGCGCCGTCCTGGAGCACGCCGTCGGCGCCGGCCACGCGGCGCGCTTTGCCGTGTTCGCCGGCGACGTCGTGCCGGCCAAGAAGCCCGATCCGGCGATCTACAACCTGGCCATCGCGCAGCTGGGCATCGCCCGCGGCGACGCCATCGTCGTCGAGGATTCCCGCAACGGCCTGCTCGCGGCGGTCGGCGCGGGGCTGCGGTGCGTGGTCACCGTCTCGGGCTACACCGCCGAGGAGGACATGAGCGAGGCGGTGATGGTGGTCACCAGTCTCGGCGATCCCGGAGAGCCGGCGGTCGTCCTGGCCAACCGCGGCGGCGCGCAGCCGGGGGAGCTCGTCAGGCTCGCCGATCTCGACGCGTGCCGGACCCAACCCATACTGGACAAGGAGGCTGTATGAGCGACACGGCACTGCGCCGGGGTGAGCTGGTGGTGCGGACGATCGCCCAGACCGCCGTCGACAACGAGACGTACTTCTGCGAGCTCGACGCGGTTGTGGGCGACGGGGACTTCGGTTACTCGCTGGCGCGCGGCTTCGAGATCGTCGTGTCTGACTGGGAGGCGATGGAGTACGCGGATGTCAGCGGCCTGCTCAAGAAGACCGCGATCACCCTGACCAAGCGCATCGGCGGGACCTCCGGCCCGATCTGGGGCACGGCGTTCCTGCGCGCGGGCGGGGCGCTCACCGACAAGGCGCAGCCCACGGGCGAGGACGTCATCGCCGCGTTCCGCGCCGCGATCGAGGGCATCAAGCAACGGGGCAACACCGACCTGGGCGACAAGACCCTGCTCGATGCCCTGGTACCCGCCGTGGACGTCCTGGAGGCCCAGCTGCCCAACGGGGCCGCGCAGGCGATCGAGAAGGCCGCCGGGCAGGCGCGTGAGAGCGCCGAGGCGACAAAGGGCATGCTCGCCCAGCGGGGCCGTGCGTCCTACACCGGCGAACGCAGCCGCGACTCGGTGGACGCCGGGGCGATCGGCGTCGCCGTGATGTTCGAAGCTGTGAGCAAGGCGTGGCTCCAGGCCGAGCTGGAATTGGCCTGACTTGCTGTGAAGTGAGCGAGGGGAAGGGCGCGCGTGAGCTCACTACGCGTGAAAACCAGGCAGGTCACTCGAGAGGAGAGACGTGAAGAAGTTCGTCAACGACCCGCAGCAGTTCGTCCCCGAGATGCTCAAGGGGATCGAGCTCGCCAACCCCGGCAAGCTCAAGTACGTACCGGAGTACAACCTCATCATGCGAGCCGACGCCCCTAACGAGAACAAGGTGTCCATCGTGCAGGGCTCGGGTTCGGGCCATGAGCCGGCGCACGTGATGGTGGTGGGCAAGGGCATGCTCGACGCCGCGTGTCCGGGCGACGTGTTCGCCGCCCCGCCCTCGGACTACGTCTATGAGACGACGAAGCTGCTGGCCAGCCCCAAGGGCGTCCTGCACATCATCAACAACTACACGGGCGACCGCATGGCCTTCGACATGGGTCGCGAGCTGGCCGAGGCCGAGGACATCAAGATCGCCACGATCGTCGTCGACGACGACGTGGCCGTGAAGGACTCGACCTACACCGTCGGCCGCCGCGGCGTGGCCGGCAACTTCTTCGTCATCAAGGCCGTCGGCGCGGCGGCGGAGAAGGGCGCGGAGCTCGACGAGCTGGTCAAGCTCGGTGAGCGCGTCAACTCCGTCACCCGCACGATGGGCATGGCGCTCACCTCGTGCACGCCGCCGGCCAAGGGCTCGCCGCTGTTCGAGCTGGGCGACGACGAGATGGAGATGGGCGTCGGCATCCACGGCGAGCCGGGCCGCCGCCGCGAGAAGCTGACCAACGCCGACGCGATCGTCGACGAGCTGCTGGAGGCCGTGGCCTCCGACCTGCCCTACGGCTCGGGTGACGACGTGGCCCTGATGATCAACGGGCTCGGCGGCACGCCGATCTCCGAGCTCTACATCCTCTATGGCCGCGCGCACGACCAGCTCGCCCAGCGGGGCATCAACGTCACCCGCAGCTACGTCGGCGAGTACTGCACGTCGCTGGACATGGCCGGTGCGTCGTTGACGCTGGTCAAGCTCGACGATGAGCTCAACGAGCTGTTCGACGCGCCCGCGGAGGTGGCGGTCCGCGTCTTCTAGGTGGCCCGCTGAGCGTCAGGCGCAGCGGCTGCCGTCAGGCAGGGCGGCAGCAGTCAGGCGCAGCGGTCGCCCTCGGGCTCCGGGCCAGGGCGGCCGCCAGCGCGCAGCAGGGGCGAGGCGAGGAGCAGGGGCGGACCGGTCACGATGGGAACTATCGCGCAGGTGCCTGAACCGCCCTGGGTTCGGGAGCCCAGCGTATTAAGAACTCGCGGCGTGCCGTGTATCACTATTGGTTTCGTCGCCGCCCTGCGATAGCTTGGCCCCCGTGCCGACGGAGGAGGAGACCAGCGGCAAGCTCTCCGTGAGCGAGATCTCGGTGTCGTTCGGCGGGATCACGGCACTGGACGGCGTCTCGCTGGAGGTATCGCAGGGCGAGGTGCTCGGCGTCATCGGCCCCAACGGCGCGGGCAAGACCACGCTGTTCAACGTCATCTGTGGCTTCGTCAGCCCCACATCGGGCACGATGCGCTGGCGGGGCCATTCGCTTGACGGCATCCGTCCCCACCGCCTGGCATCGCTGGGGATCGCGCGAACGCTCCAGGGCGTCGGCCTGTTCGCCGAGTTGACCGTGCGCGAGAACGTGATGGTCGGAGCCCAGCGCTTTCGCCGCGCCGGCCTCGTCGGCGCGATGCTGGGGCGTCCCCGGGCCGACCAGGATGAACGCGCGCTGGGCGCGCGGGCGCTGGCTGCGCTCGAGCGGGTCGGCTGCGGCGATGTGATCGAGTCCCGGCCCACGCAGCTGCCCTACGCGGTGCAGAAGCGGGTGGCGCTCGCCCGGGCGCTGGCCTGTGAGCCCGATCTGCTGCTGCTGGACGAGCCCGCCGGCGGCCTGGACAACGCGGAGATGTCGGCCCTGGCCGAGACGATCCGCTCCCTGGGCCGTTCGATCGCGGTGATGCTGGTCGACCACCACATGGACCTCGTCACCTCCGTATGCGACCGGATGGTGGTGCTCGACTTCGGTCGGGTGATCGCAGCCGGCGATCCCGCGACCGTGCGCCAGGACCCGCAGGTGCTCGAGGCCTATCTGGGGCGCGAGGCCGAGGCGGCCGACACGACGGTGACCGGCGAGACGGCCGATGCTCAGCGTTGAGGAGCTGACCACGGATTACGGACCCGTGCGTGCCGTCGACAGCGTGTCCCTCAAGGCGCCGGAGGGCACCGTCACCGCCGTCCTGGGCGCCAATGGCGCGGGCAAGACCTCGCTGCTGCGTACCATCACAGGACTGGTCGCACCCCAGTCGGGCCGGGTGACGGTCGGCGGGACTGACATCACGGGCATGGCCGTGGAGGAGATCGTGCGCCGGGGCGTCGCCCACGTGCCGGAGGGCCGCGGCGTCATCTCCGAGCTCACGGTCCAGGAGAACCTGCGACTGGGGGGCCTGTGGCGGCGCGGCGCCGCGGCGCCGCTCACCGAGATCTACGAACTGTTTCCCCGTCTGGGCGAACGCGAGCACCAGCCCGCCTCGCGTCTGTCAGGCGGGGAGCGCCAGATGCTGTCGATCGGCCGCGCCCTGATGGGCCGTCCGCGGGTGCTGCTGCTCGACGAACCGTCGCTGGGTCTGGCCCCGGTGATCGTGGCGCAGATCATGGCGATGATCCGCTCCCTGGCCGACAACCTCGGACTGGCGGTGCTGCTGGTGGAGCAGAACGCCCGCAGCGCCCTGTCGATCGCCAACCGCGGGATCGTGCTCAACCTGGGCCGCGTCGTCGCCGACCGCGAGCCCGGTGACCTCGCCGCCGACGAGCGCCTGCGCCACGCCTACCTGGGGTTCTGAGCGGACGTGACCAAGTTCATCGACCTCACCCTCTCAGGCATCTCCGACGGCGCCGTCTATGCCGCGGTGGCGCTGGCCCTGGTGCTCATCTGGCGCGCCACCCGGATCGTCAACTTCGCCCAGGGCGCGATGCTGATGATCACGACGTTCATCGCCTCCGCGGTCATCAACTCCTCGGGCCACTACTGGTTGGGCTTCGTGGTGGCGCTCGCCTGCGGGCTGGTCTTCGGAGCGCTGGTGGAACGTGTCCTCATCCGCCCGGTGGAATCCGCGCCGCCGCTGAACGCGGTCATCCTCACCCTCGGGCTGTACACGTTGCTGGTGGCGGTGGCGGGGATGATCTGGGGCAACACCCCACGCTCGTTTCCCCCGGCGTTCTCGCTGCGCGGGTATGACGTGGGTGGCACACGGCTGCTCTTCACGCCCAACGACACGTTCATCGTGCTCGTGGTCATCGCCGTCGCCGTCGGCCTGGCGGCGATGTTCCGGCTGACCTCGCTGGGGTTGCAGATGCGCGCGTCGGCATTCGCCCCCGAGGTGGCTCGCCTGCTCGGCGTGCGGGTGGCGCGGATGTTCACCGTCGGCTGGGCGCTGGCGGCGGTCGCCGGGGCGCTGGCGGGGGTGCTCGTCGCGCCGTCGGTGTTCCTGGGCCCCAACAGCTTTGACCCGATTCTCATCAGCGGCTTCGTCGCCGCCGTGCTCGGGGGCCTGGACAGCCCGCCCGGAGCGGTCATCGGCGGCCTGTCACTTGGCGTCGCGCTGTCCTACGTCTCGGGCTACGCGGGCTCGTCGCTGGTCCCGCTGGCGGCGCTGGTGATCCTGGTGGCGGTCTTGATGCTGCGGCCGGGCGGTCTGTTCGCGGCCAGCTCGGAGCGACGGGTATGACGGCCGCGCGGGCGGTGCTCGGGCGCAGCACGTTGGCGCGCTCGCTGGCCTGGGCGGCGCTGGCCGCCGTCGTGCTCATCGTCGTGTCGGACCTGGTCAGCGCCTACAACGACCTGCAGCTCGCCACCGGCCTCTACTACTTCGCCGCGCTCGCCGGGCTCACGGTGCTGGCGGGGCAGAGCGGGCAGATCTCGCTGGGGCACGGCGCGCTGATGGCGGTGGGCGCCTACACGGTGGCTCTGCTCATCGGCGACGAGGGGTGGGCACTGGTCCCGGCGATCGCCGCCGCGGTGATGGTCAGCGTGCTGGTGGGGATCCCTGTGGGGGCGGCCGCCAGCCGCCTGCGCGGCCCGTACCTGGCGGGCGCGACGCTCGCCCTGGCGGTCGGGCTGCCGGCGCTGGCCGACAAGTTCTCCGGGCTGTTGGGGGGTGAGAACGGGCTCACCATCAACCCACCGGTGCCGCCGTCGTGGCTGGGCGCGGACTTCTCGCTCGAACGCTGGGAGGCATGGATCGCCGGGGCCGGAGCCGTGGTGGTGCTGTTCGTGCTCTACAACGTCATCGCCAGCGGCGTGGGCCGTTCGCTGCGCGCCGTGCGCGACGACGAGATCGCCGCGTCGCTGTGTGGGCTGTCGGTGGGCCGCACGCAGACGACCGCGTTCATCATCTCGGCCGGGTGCGCAGGCCTGTCGGGCGCGATGCTGGCGGTGGTGCTCCAGCTCGCCCAGCCCGGGGCGTTCCCGTTGCAGCTGTCGCTGTCGCTGCTGACCGGCGTGGTGCTCGGAGGGCTGGGCTCGCTGGTGGGGGCGATGTGGGGAGCGGCGCTGCTCACCCTCCTGCCCAACTGGACCAACGACATCGCGCACTCCTTCTCGCTGTCGACCAAGGTCTCGGCCAACCTGCCATTGGCCATCTACGGGATCGTGCTCATCGCGGCCATGATCCTGTGGCCGAGCGGGATCCAGGGAGGACTGCGCGCGATACTCGGCCGGCTGCGCGCGGCGCGAGGGTCAGCCTGACGGGGACGTGCCGGTGGCTCGACGACGGCGCTTCGGGGGCGCAGACGCGGCGTGGGGAACGCCGAGCAGCGCCGCCTGCACGTCCCGGAGCCGCTCATGATCGCCGCGGATCCCGAACGCGGCGTCGTTGTAGAGGAAGGCCTCGCACAGACGCACGATGGCGTAGGCGAGGGTCTCGGGCTCGGCGGGCGGCTCGTAGCGCCCGGCTGCGATCTCGGCTCCGATCATGTCGGTGACGAGCGCGACGCCCCGGCACTGGACCATGCCGGTGCTGGAGGTGAGCAGGCGCAGGGCCGACGCGCCCTCCTGCTCGACGAACCGGCGCAGCGGCATCGAGTGCGCGAGGCTGCGGTTGATGCGGTCAAAGACCTCGAGCAGGCCCTGAACCCCCCGGCGGCGGACCTCGCGGCGGTGGCGGAGGATGAGCACCTCGGACTCGTCGGCGATGACCTCCGACAGCAGCCGCTCGCGCGACCCGAACCAGCGGTAGATGGTGGCGCGGCCCAGCCCGAGGTCCCGGGCCACGATGGTGAGATCCACGCGCTCACCGGCCATGAACTGAGCGCGCGCGGCGGCGAGCACATCATTGCGGCTGGCCGTCGCCGGGCGCCCCCGGCGGGGGCGACGGGACTCGGTTGCAGCGCTCATCCCACCACCTTAGTATTTGAAACGCACAAGGGAAGACGTATCGAATTGTCCCGGCCCTCCCGGTGGGCTCGGGCAGCCGGTGCAGGCCCGCTCATGGGCGCCGGCAGAAGGTCACCCACAAGTGGAGGAGGAGTGAGATGCGAGCTGTCAAACGACGGCGGCTGATCGCCGTCGCGCTGGCCGCAGGTGTGGCCGTGGCGGCCGTGGGCTGCGGATCGTCGAGCGGCGGCGGAGGTTCGAGCGCTCCGGGGGTCACGGGCACCAGCATCACGTTCGGCACCCATCAGCCGCTGACGGGGGCGGCGGCGCCAGGCTACAGCGAGATCGCGCCCGCCTCCCAGGCGTTCTTTGACTACGTCAACGCGCACGGCGGGGTGCTCGGGCGCAAGCTGCACCTCATCATCAAGGACGACGCCTACAACCCCACCAACACCGTCAACGTCGTTCACCAGCTCGTGCTGCAGAGCAAGGTCTTCGGCATCTTCGAGGGCCTGGGCACGCCGACCCACACCAAGGTCGTCAGCTTCCTCAACGCGTCCAAGGTGCCCGATCTGTTCGTCGCGTCGGGGTGCCCGTGCTGGGACAACGGCGCATCCCAGCCGGAAACGTTCGGCTGGCAGCCCAACTACACCATCGAGGGCAAGATCCTCGGCCAGTACATCAAGCAGCACTTTGCCAACGCCAAGGTGGGCGTGCTCTACCAGGACGACGACTTCGGCAGGGGCGGCCTCACCGGGATCCAGGACGAGCTACCGGCGAGTGCGATCGTGTCCAAGCAGCCCTACCAGTCAGGAACGACCACGCTGGCCCCGCAGGTGACGGCGATCAAGGCAGCCAAGGCGACCGTCATGGTGAATTTCACCGTCCCCATCTACACCGCGATCGCCCAGCTGACCTCGTTCACGCTGGGCTTCAAGCCTCAGCTGGTGGTGTCCAACGTCGGCATCGACCCGATCACCGTCGGCGGGCTGCTCAAGGCGGTGTCCAAGGGCAAGGTCTCCGGAACGGCGCTCATCGAGGGCGCCATCACCGACGGGTACCTGCCCTCCAACACCGACACGTCGAACCCGTGGATCCAGCTGTTTGAAAAGATCCGCGCCCAGTACGACGCCAAGGCGCCGCTTGACGGCAACGTCGAGTACGGGATGGCCAACGCCTACACCCTGGTGCAGGCGCTCAAGGCCGCCGGCAAGAACCTCACCCGGCAGGACCTGGTCGACGCCATCGACAAGCAGGGCGGCAAGTGGACCGGCCCCGGCCTCGTCCCCTACCGCTACGGTGGGTCGCAGCACGGCGGCTTCGGCGGCGCCGAGATGGGCAAGATCCAGAACGGCAAGATCGTGCTCTTCGGGGGGCCGCTGACGACCACGCCGGCGGCCGGCAGTGCGATCACGCCATACACCGCGGCGCAGCCCGCGCCGCCGTCGACGGGGGTGCCCAGCAACTAGCGTCCGAGCCGCTTTCCGGGCCCGCCTGTGGCATGGATGGCTGCGGCGGGCCCTCTGCTCCGGGTCGTGCTGGGGTAAGCAACCCCGGATATCGGCGTGGCCGAGGGGACGACCTAGGCGCGCAGGGCCTCGGTCGGGCTCAGGCGGGCCGCCTTGCCCGCCGGGTACAGCCCCGCCAAGGCGCCGATGACCAGCCCGGACGCCGGCGCGGCCACCAGGGCGTAGAGCGGCACCACGAAGGGCTCGTTGCGGGCGATGGAGTAGATCTCGGTGGCGCCGGCCCCGAGGCCCAGGCCGACGATGCTGCCCAGTGCCGCCAGCAGGGCCGACTCGGTGAGGAACTGGAGGCTGACGTGACGGCGCGTGGCGCCCAGGGCGCGGCGAAGGCCGATCTCGCCGCGGCGCTCGAGCACCGAGATGACCATGATGTTGGCGATCCCGATCGCGCCGACGAGCAGCGCCACCGCGCCCAGCCCGAGCAGCAGCGTGGTGAACTGCCCCTTGGCGGCAGCCCGGGCCTCGAGCGCGTCCGACGGGCGACTGACGTCGACTCCCGAGGCGTTCTGGGGATCGACGGTGGGCGCCAGCAGGTTGTCCACGGCGGGCACGTGGTTGACGTTGGCCCGAAGGTAGATCTCTGAAGGGTTGGGGGCCACCTGGAACAGACGCTCGGCGACCGGGAGTGCGATGAACGCGGTCGAGTCAAGGCTGGAGTCCAGCAGCACCGGCTTGAGCACCCCGACGACGGTGAACCAGCGGGTCCCGAGATAGACCTCGACGTGGCCGCCCACGGACGTGATCTGCAGGACGCTCGCCGCCTGAGCGCCGAGCACCACCTCCGGGTATCGCTCGCCCACCGCGCCCAGGAAGTGCCCGGCGGCCATCGAGACCCCCAGCACCTGGGGCAGGTTCTCACCGGCCGCGTCGACCCCGATCCCCCCGGTCTCCTGTGCCGGCACGTACGGGCTGCGCCGCAAGGTGGCGCCGGAGACCTGGTAGACGGCCACGTCGCTGTTGACGTTGTGCATGCCGCCCACCATGGGCACCGAGCTCGTGGGCAGGATCTCGTTGTTGCCTGAGAACGTGGTCCCGGGCGTGGCGCTGAGCAGGTTGGTGCCCAGCGCGTCGATCTCCGCCAGGAGCTGGGCCTGGCTGGAGGCTGAGACGCCGACGACGGCGACCATCGCGCCGATCCCGATGGCGATCCCCAGTGCGGAGAGCGCCGCCCGCAGCCGGCGGGTGCGCAGGCCCTGCAGCGCCGCGCCGAGCAGCTCGCGCGGGGGGAGCCGGGCCGCCCGCAGGCCTCCCGGCGTCCGTGGCGGCCGTGGCGAAGGCGAGGGGGCAGCCAGACTCGTCATCGCCGCTCGTCGGAGACGATCTCGCCGTCACGCATCTGGATGCGCCGGTCAAAGGTGGCGGCGATGCCGGAGTCGTGGGTGATGAGCACCAGCGTCGCGCCGTCAGAGGCCAGCTCGTGGAGGAGCGCCACCACCTCGGCGCCGGATTTGGAGTCCAGGTTGCCCGTCGGCTCGTCAGCCAGCATGATCGCCGGCTGCTTGGCCAGCGCCCGCGCGATCGCCACCCGTTGACGCTCCCCTCCAGAGAGCTGGCCGGGGCGGTGCTCGAGCCGGTGTCCCAGTCCCACTCGCTCCAGCGCGGCGCGCGCTGCCTCGCGGCGGTCTCGACTGCGCGCGCCCGTGTAGAGCATGCCGTTGGCGACGTTGTCCATCGCCGTCATCCACTCCTGGAGATGAAAGCTCTGGAACACGAAGCCGATCTCGTGGGCGCGCAGCCCGGCGAGCTGGCGGTCCGAGGCGACCATCACATCGACGCCGGCCACCCGGACGTCGCCGCGAGTGGGTCGCTCGAGGGTTCCGAGGATGGTGAGCAGCGTCGTCTTGCCCGAGCCCGACGGGCCCACAACGGCCACCTGATCGCCCTCGGCGATGGCGACGCTCACCCCCCGCAACGCGGCGACGCCGCCGGGGTATTCCTTCACCACCGTCTCAAGCGCCAGTGTCGCGCTCATCCCTGAGAGTCGGTGACCTGGAGGCCGGGGTGGATGCCCGGGCCGGAGATTTGCACGTACCCGGCAGCGAACAGGCCGACGGTGACCGGGAGCAGAGTGTGGGGCGCCGCCGCCTCCTGGACCGCGTAGTTGCCGCCCGACACCGCGAGCAGCGCGGTGACCGGGACCGAGAGGACGTTCCTGGCGCGCTGGCGCACGAAGTTCACGCTCACCGCCGCCTCGTCGAGCCCGGCGCCGCGGTGGTGACCGGACAGCGTGATCGTGACCGGGATGGTGGAGGAGGATCCCGACCCGTTGCCGCCGCCGCCACTGCCACCACCGCCACCGCTTCCGTTCCCGCCCCCGCCGCCGCCACTTCCGTTGCCCGAGTTGTTGTTGGCGGAACTGGAGCTCTGCGCCACCGCGCTGACCGCCGCCACCTTGCCGTTCACGGTGTTGCCGCCGGGCAGCTGGACGGTGACCTTCTCCCCGACCGTGGCCTCGCTCTGCACCGAGGCGTCGAGGTCGACGGTGACGACGAGGTGGGTCGACGTCGTCTGGAGGACCGCCTCACCGGTGCTGCCGCTGCTGCCGGTGCCCGCGCCGTTGTTGTTGTTGCCCGCGCCGTTGGTGCCGTTGCCCGCGCCGTTGTTGCCGTTGCCCGAGCCGTTGTTGTGGTTGTTGCCCGAGCCGTTGTGGCTGTTGCCCGAACCGTTGCTCGCACCGTGTGCGCCCCCCGGCGGCGAGTTGCCGTGACTGTTCTGCTGCTCGGCCCTGAGCTGCTCGGCCTCGGCCTTGAGCTGCGCGCTCTCGGCCTTGAGCAGGGCCAGCAACGCGGCCAGCGACGGCGTCTGAGCGCCACCCTTCCTGGTCTTGTGGTGGTGCCTGTGGGATGGCGGGGTCGTGGTCGGCGTCGTCGTGGTCGGCGTGCTCGTGCTCGATGTGGTGGTGGTCGTCGTCGCGGCGGGGGTGGTCAGGCCGACGAACTCCGGCGTCGGCGGATCGGCGGTCTCGGAGGCGGGGGTCGCGGAGCTGCCGCCGTTGGTGGTGTCACCGACGGTGCCGTCGACGGTGGAGACGAGCTGCGGACCCGGGAGGAAGACGACCTTGCCCAGAGTGAGACTCCCCGTCGCCGTCTCCCCCAGCGACTCCTGGAGCAGCTCGATGCCCAGCGTCGTGGCCGGCTGCCAGATGTCATCGACGGTGATGCCGTTGGCGTTGAAGCCGAGCGCCACCAGGTTGCGGTTGAGCTCGAGCACGTCGGCGCCGTCAGTGTCCGCGGCCGACAGCGTGCGGTAGGCGGGCGTGTTGCCGTTCATGAGAATCACCGGCGCGCCGTTGACCCGGAACAGCGTGCCGCCGGGCTTGACCAGCTGCCCCACGGCCGGGAGCGAGGTGATCGTCCCGCTGAGGCGGTCATACACGGTCTGGGGGGTGGCATAGCTGAGCGTCCCAGCCTCGGTGTCGGTCGCCACCAGGTTGCGCCGCTGCACGGTCGCCGCCCCCGCGGGCCCCTTGGAGGCCCCGGC
>JBAQGP010000648.1:0-12207 GCA_049287845.1 Solirubrobacteraceae bacterium
AGCGCTCATCACGCTCACCGACGAGCCGGACGGCGATGCCGCGCCGGAGACCGATGCCGCGCCCGCGACCGATGCGGCGGCAGCGACCGATCCCGCGGCGGCCCCTGAGCCCGCCTGACGCGAGTCCGCTCATTCGGTACCGCTCACCCTGACCTCGGTCACCGCGACGGGGTCCTCCACGTCGGCCCAATGCACGGCGTGGCGCGCGGCGGCGTAGATCTGATCGCTCTGCGGGCGGTAGACGTCCTCGAGCGATGGGCTGAGCGGCACGGGCATGAACGGCGCGCCCACGCGCTGGACCGGGGCGTCGAGATAGTCAAATGCGCTGGCCTGGACCTCCGCCGCCAGCTCGGCTCCGAAGCCACCGGTGCGCACGGCTTCGTGGGCCACCACGGCCCGGCCCGTGCGCCTCACCGAATCGGCGATCGTGTCGAGGTCCAGCGGCACCAGCGTGCGCGGATCGATGACCTCGGCCTCGATCCCCTCCGCGGCGAGCCGCTCGGCGGCGGCCATTGCCTCGCCGACCAGCCGCGACAGCGCGATGATCGTCACGTCACGGCCGGGGCGCCGGACCCGCGCCCGTCCCAGCGGTACCGCCTCGGGCGGTTCGGGCACGGACTCACGCCGGAAGTACAGCGACTTGTTCTCCACGAACACCACGGGGTTGGGATCGGCGATGGCCGAGCGCAGCAGGCCCGCGGCGTCGGCGGCGGTGGCGGGCATGACCACCTTGAGCCCGGGGATGTGGGTCAGCCACGCTTCCAGGCTCTGGGAGTGCTGCGCCCCGGCGCGGCCGCCCGAGCCGCCCTGGGTGCGCAGCACCATCGGCACCGAGAGCTGCCCCCCGGACATGAAATGGGCCTTGGCCGCCTGGTTGACCAGCTGGTCGAGCGCCAGCGTGATGAAGTCGATGAACATGATCTCCACCACGGGGACCAGGCCGGCCTGGGCGGCGCCGACGGCGATCCCGCACACCGCGCCCTCGCTGATGGGCGTGTTGCGCACGCGCTCGCGACCGAACTCCTCAGACAGCCCCTCGGTGGCCAGGTACGGGCCGCCCTCGGCGACGTCCTCGCCCACCACGATCACGCGCTCGTCCTCGCGCATCGCCTGCGCCAGACCGGCATTGATCGCCTTGACGTAGGTCATCTCAGTCATGTCGCGTAGACCAGGTCGGCCGCCTGCCCGGGAGTGAGCGGAGGGCTGCCGCGGGCGAAGCGCACCGCGCCTTCCACCTCGGCGTCGGCCTCCGCGGCCAGACGCGTCGCGGACTCCTCGTCGATCCAGCCCTGCTCCGTCGCCCGCGTCTCGAGGCGTGCGATCGGGTCCAGCCGCGCCCATTCGGCGTCCGCGAGGGCATCTCGATAGCTCTGCTGATCGCCCTCGTAGTGACCGCGGCGGCGGTGGGTCGAGCACTCGAGCAGGAACGGCCCCTGTCCCGATCGCGCCTTGGACAGGTAGTCGCCGAACGCCGTCCACACCGCACCGACGTCGGAGCCCTCCACCGTCTGGCGCCCGAACTCATAGGGCGCCACGACGTCGGCGACGCTGGCCACCCTGGTGTGCGCCGAGCGCGGCGTGAACTCCGCCATGCCGTTGTTCTCGCACACGAAGATCAAGGGCAGCTCCCACAGCGCGGCCAGGTTGACGGTCTCTGAGAAATGGCCGGCCTGGACGGCGCCGTCGCCGAAGAAGACGACGGTGACGCGGTCCTCGCCGCGCAGCTGGGCGGCCAGCGCGTCGCCGGCCGCCATCGGGAGGTTGCCGCCGACCACGCCCGTGGCCCCCATCAGCCCGTGCTCGGTGTCGACGAGATGCATGGAGCCACCGAGCCCCTGGCACAGTCCCGCCGAGCGGCCCATCAGCTCCGCCATGACGCGGTCCATGGGCGCGCCCTTGGCCAGGGCGTGGCCGTGGGCGCGGTGACCGCTGTAGACGGCATCGTCATCGCGCAGCTGGCGGCACACGCCGGCGGCGACGCCCTCAGACCCGATGCTGAGGTGGACCAGCCCATGGACCTGAAGGCTGTGGTGCAGCTTGGCCACGCGCTCCTCGAAGCAGCGGATCCGCCACATCGTCCGCAGGAGGTCGAGCGCTGTGTCGCGCTCGACCATGTCAGGCCACGGCGGAGGCCGTGCCGAGAACCTCGCGGACGGCGCCGGCGATCTTGTTCTGGTCCGGCAGGACGAACGCCTCCATCGGCTCGCTGTAGGGGATCGTGGCGTCGAGAGCGGTCACCAGCTTGATCGGCGCCTTGAGCGACGAGAACCCGTGCTCCGCCACCTCGGCGGCGATGATCGAGGCGGCGGACGCGTGGCGCGTCGCCTGATCGGCCAGGACGAGGTGCCCGGTCTTCTCCACCGAGGTGAGGATCGCCGGCATGTCGAGGGGCTGGAGCGAGCGGGGGTCGATGACCTCGGCGTCGATGCCCTCGCCGGCCAGCGCCTCGGCGGCCTCGAGCGCCTTGCCCACCGTCCATCCGGTGGCCACGATGGTGACGTCGTTCCCGGGCCGCCGGATCGCGGCCTCGCCGATGGGCACGATGTGCTCGCCCTCGGGCACGTCGCCGTGCTCGAGCACCAGCAGGTAGTGCATGAGGTACACGACGGGGTTGTCGTCGCGAACGGCCGCCGCCATCAGTCCCTTGGCGTCGGCGGGCGTCGAGGGCAGCACGACCTTGAGCCCCGGGATGCCCGCGAACATCGTGTAGATCGAGCCCGTGTGCTGGCCGGCCCACCCGGCGGTGAACCCGTAGCCGGCCTTCAGGACGAGCGGGACCTTGACCTGACCGCCGCTCATGTAGCGCAGGCGGGGGGCCTCGTTGGTCACCTGGTTCATGGCCACCAGCATGAACTCGGCCATGAGCAGCTCCACGATGGGCCGGTAGCCGGCCACCGCCAGGCCGACCGCCATGCCGATCTCGGCGGTCTCGGAGATCGGGCTGACCCGGATGCGGTCTCGCCCGAAGGACTGGACCAGCGGATCCTCGTCTGATGGGGCGACGTCCTGGCCGTAGAACACGACGGTCTCATCGCGCGCCATCTCCTGGTGGATCGCCTCGTTGACGGCCGCGATGTAGGGAATCTCTCGTGCCATTGCTTGCTCTCCTCCGCGCTAGGCGTAGACGAAGTTCGTGGCCGCTTCGGGCTCGGGATACGGGCTGTCGAGGCCGAACTGGACCGCCGCCTCCATCTCGTCGGTGACCTCCTTGGCGAGCTCGTCGGCGCGGGCGGCATCAAGCGTGCCCTGCTCGACCAGGCGCGCGCGAAAGCGGGGGACGGGGTCGCCGCGCAGAGCGGCCTCGTACTCCTCGCGGTTGCCGAACACGGTGATCGCCTCGTGCTCGGGGTAGTGCAGCGGCACCCCGGGCGGCGCGATCAGGTTGCCATGGGCCGAGAGGCGGTACACCTTGGACTCCACCAGGGTCGGCCCCTCACCGCCGCGGGCTCGGTCGATCGCGACCTTCACGGTCTCGTAGACGACGACGGGGTCCGTGCCGTCGATGGTGACGCCGGGCATGCTGTAGGCCTTGGCCTTGACGCTCAGCGGTTCGCCGGCGGCGGCGTTGGCGTCCTCCTGCTCGGACCGCGTGGCCACGTTGTAGTTGTTGTTCTCCATGATGTAGACGACCGGGAGCTTCCACAGCGAAGCGAGGTTCAGCGACTCGTGGAACGCGCCCTGCTTGGACGCGCCGTCGCCGAAGAAGCACAGGACGGCCTGGCCCTGCTTACGAATCTGGGCGGCGAAGGCGACGCCGGTGGCCTGGGGGATGCCCTGGCCGACGATGCCGCTGGTGCCGAGGAAGCCGCGACCGGGATCGCAGAGGTGCATCGAACCGCCGTAGCCGCCGCACAGCCCGTCCTTGCGACCGTAGATCTCGGCCATCATCGCCTTGGTGCTGGTGCCCAGCGCGATCGGGTAGCCGTGGCAGCGGTAGGTCGTCATGAGCTGGTCGCCGTCGTTGAGCGTCGCCAGCGAGCCGACGATGGACGCCTCGGCACCGTCGGCGAGATGGGTGTGGCCGCGGATCACGCCGGGGTGCTCCTCGAAGGTGCGCTTGACGCGCTCCTCGAACTCCCGGATGCGCAGCATCTGGGTGAACATCCAGATCAGGCGCTCGTCGCTCAGCTCGGCGGTGCTCATCCTCGGTCTCCTCTCAAGCGACGCCGGCGCGGACCTGCGCCAGCGTCGTCTCATAGGCACGGTCGAATTCCTGCTCGATCGGCAGGTTGCGCAGCTTCTCGGACAGGATCTCCGCGCCCCAGGGCCCCGGATAGCCGGCCTCGTGCAGAGCGGCGACGTACCCGGGGATGTCGAACTCCCCCTCGCCGGGGAGCTCGCGGTGGTTGATGACCTCGTCGATCTTGTCCTCCATGTACTCCTGCCGCCCGTCGGACAGCTCCACCCAGGCGATGTGCTCGGCAGGGATCGTGGCCAGCTCCGCGGGGGAGACCCGGAGCTTGCCCATGTGCCAGGTGTCGATGGCGAGGCCGCCGTTGGGCCGTGACGCCTCGGTGACGAGGCGCAGCCCGCTCTCGAGCGTGCCGACGTTGGGGTCGAACGGGATGATCTCGTAGGCGATCTTGGCGTTGGTGTGGTTGGCGGCGTCGTCACACAGCGCCGCGTACTCCTCGATGACCTGGTCGAGCTCACAGACGGTCTCGGGGATGTTTCCGACCTTGATGTGGTGGGCGTCAAAGGCCGCCGCGGTCTGAAACAGCTTCCGGCGTTGCGTGTCTGATGCCCTGCGCGCGTCGCTGCCCGGGGGCGCGAAGAAGTCGGCCAGGAACTCGACCTCGAGGTACTTCAGCCCGTGGTCGCGAAACACGTCCGCCATCCGGGCAAGCGTCGTCGTCTCCAGCTGATGCTCGACGTCGGCGTGCCACAGGCCCAGGCCCGTGAAGCCGACGCGCCGGGCGTGGGCGCACCGATCCTCCCAGCTGAACGTGCTCCATTCCCTTCCGAAATGAACCACTACCGGACCGCTCACGGTCCAGTAGGTGACCATCACCTCGATCTCGCCCACCGGCTCTCCTCTTCCTCGTTGCCGGGTCGCAGCCAAGCTAGCGCCGGGGTGCTGGCGCGTCCAGTCGCAGCGCGCAGGGTGTCTTGTCGATGAGCGCGCGGCCGTCGCAGCGGCCGTCGGCGGGGGATAGGTTCGGCCTGTGGCCGCCGTCGTCCGGTCTGCACTGTCCTCGTCTGACCTCGACGCCGCGCTGGGCGAGTTCCAGGGCGTCCTGGGCGCCGCACGGGTGACCACCGACGCCGAGGGCCTGCGCGCCTTCCGCGATCCCTTCCAGTTTCAGACTTGGGAGGACAACACTGCCTCGGCGGTGCTCTCGCCCACGACGGTCGAGGAGATCCAGGAGATCGTCCGGATCGCCAACCGACACCGCGTGCCGCTGTGGACGCACGGGCAGGGTCGCAACAACGGCTATGGCGGCCCGGCGCCGCGCGTGCGCGGCTCGGTGATCGTCTCGCTGCGTCAGATGAACCGGGTGCTGGAGATCGATGGGGACCTGGCCTACGCCGTGGTCGAGCCCGGCGTGCGCTGGTTCGACCTCTACGAGGCGATCCGGATGGGCGGGCACCGGCTGATGCTCTCGATCGCGGACCTGGGGTGGGGGAGCGTGGTCGGCAACACGCTGGATCACGGCGTGACCTACCTGCCCTATGGCGTGGACATGGGCATGCAGTGCGGGATGGAGGTCGTGCTGGCCGACGGCTCGGTGATGCGCACCGGGATGGGCGCGATGCCGGGCAACCGCTCCTGGCATCTGTACAAGCGAGGGCTGGGCCCGACGCCGGACCAGCTGTTCATGCAGTCCAACTTCGGGATCGTCACCAAGATGGGCGTCTGGCTGATGCCCATGCCGGAGACCTACATGCCGCTGTGGCTGCGGGTCTGGTCAGACGACGACCTCGCGCCGATGTTCGAGACGCTGCGCGCGCTGATGCTCGACGGGACGATCCGCATGGTGCCGCAGGTGATGAACACCGTGCTGTATGGAGCCGTCGTGGCGCGGCGCGCCGACTTCTGGACCGGGGAGGGGCCGATCCCCGACGCGGTGCTCGACCGGATGGGGCGCGAGCTGGAGATCGGTCGCTGGCTGATGCGCTTCGCGCTCTACGAGGATGACGCGGTGGCGGACGTGAAGTTCGCCAAGATCAAGCGCGCGTTCGAGTCGGCGATCCCGGGCGCCGAGGTGTGGGGCACCAAGTACGCCCCGGAGGACATCCCCGGCATCGAAAACCCCGCCGAGAAGATCCAGGGCGGCATTCCCAACCTCGACTGGAACGCCATGACCGCCTGGTACGGGGGCGAGGAGGGGGGCCACATCGGCTTCTCGCCCGTGGCGCCGCTGACCGGGCGCGACGCGCTGGCGGTGCGGGACCTCCTGCGCGCGATGGTGGAGGGCGCGGGCCTGGACTACATCGCCGGGCTGCTGCCCATCAACGCCCGCAGCTTCATCCACATCACGATGGTCATCTTTGACACCAAGGACGAGGCGCAGTCCCGGGCCGCCTACGACGTCAGCCGCCGGCTCGTCGTGGAGGCGGCCAAGCTGGGCTACGGCGAGTACCGCGCGCATCTGGACTTCATGGACCTGGCCCAGGAGCAGTATTCCTTCGGCGATCACGCCTACCGGCGCTTCTGCGAGACGATCAAGGACGCCCTGGACCCCAACGGGATCCTCTCGCCCGGCAAGCAGGGCATCTGGCCGCGGGCGATGCGCGGGACGCGGGACGGCTAGCCCTTCAGCCGGTCCAGGATCTCGTTGAGCCGCGCGGCTTCCCGGTCGGGCGTGTGCCCGATCCGGTCCCTGGTGACCCGGACGGTGGCGATGCCGTGTCTGAGATTCTCGGCGTCGCGTTCGCGGTCGTCCTCAAACGCCTCTCGGTCGCGGTGAAACTCCCATCCGTCGGCCTCGACGATCAGCTTGTGCGCGGGAAACAGCGCGTCGACCTCGCGGCCGTTGACGTGCACGTTGACCTGCGGGGGGGGCAGGTTGTACGTCTTGATGAACGCGAGGAACTCGTCCTCAAAGGTTGAGCGCGTCGGGTTGACGGGGTCCTCGGCGAACGGCGTCAGGAGCTTGGTGGCAGGGTGGTAGGGGTTGCGCTGCAGGATGTCCTGGAAGGTCGCGGGGTGCAGGTGCCCGGCGCGGCGCGCGTCGTTGACCAGACGGGTCAGGGCCTTGGTGCTCAGGCGCGGGGCCATGTCCAGGATGGTGCGTGCCCTGGTGGTGATGGGGATGCCTTGTTCGTGGGTGACGTCGCGGCGCGTCAATGACTGGCAACGATGAGCGGTGATGCCCGGGCGGTCGCGCCGGCCCTTGGCCGTGACCTCCAGCGGGAAGCTCCACCGCGCCTCCAGGCCCCAGAGGGTCGCCGCTGACGAGTGGCTCAGCGCCGCGCCGTCGCCGCACGCCAGTACCGCCGCGGCGGCCCGGGAGATCGGGTCATCGCGCCGCGGGCCGATGCAGTAGACCCCCTTGTGGATCGCGACCCAGTCGCCGGCGCCCAGCCGCCCTGCGATCAGGCCCTGGCTGACGCCAAGCGCCAGGAGCTGGCACCGCGCGACATGCCCGTGTTGCCGACGCGCCAGCGCCGTCACCGCAGAGTCGTGGCGGATTTTTGAGCTATTTCCTTCACTATCCGCCACTACTACTAAGAGCCTGCAGCGTCGGTACTTCCACCCCCTTCCCCAGCAAATTTTTCGACGCAGGTGGCTACGCCAACGCCGAGGCAACCCGATCCAGCGCGGCCACGAGCTCGTCGGTCCGAGACAGCCACGGCGCATGATCCGTGTCGATCTCGATGACCGGATCGCACCCCGCCGCGCTGTACATCAGCTGCTGCAGCGCCGGCTTGATCGCCCGGTCCTGCAGGCAGGTCACGTAGGCGCGCGGCAACCCGTCAAACGCCGCCGTATCGCCGTCCGCAGGGGTGAAGGGCTGCGTGAAGGGGATCACCGGCTGCGCCCCGCGCCGCGGCAGTGCCCAGGCCACCTGCTCCGCGGTGCAGCAGTGAAACAGCGCCTCAGGGGCGGCCTCGGGCGGCAGCGTCGCCACCGGCGGCTCCCCGTCGACGACGATGTTGGCCTGTACCGAGTCGCCGGCGGCCTCCGGGAGGTGGGTGATGTCGAGCAGCGACTGCCCCGGCTGCGGGAGGAATGCGGCCACGTAGATCAGGCCGGCAAGCTTGTCGGGGCGCTGCGACGAGGCCTGGGTGATGACCATGCCGCCCATGCTGTGCCCGGTCAGCAGCACCGGGCCGTCGATGCCATCGAGGGCGTCGCAGACGGCCCCGGCGTAGCGATCGAGCGTGATCTCCTGAAGCGGTGTCGTGTCGGAGCCCTGGCCGGGGAGGTCGATGGCGACCGCGTCGTGGCCGGCCGCCTGCAATCCCGGGATGACAGGCTCCCAGCACCACGCGCCGCCCATGGCGCCGTGAATGAGGAGGAAGCTGGCCATGCCGGCCCGCACCCTATCGCGACCCGCGCGCCCCCGCGGAAAATGCGCGCCGTCCTCCAAGCGCCGATGCGCTCACGGGCAAGCCGGTTTGACTTGTCCGGACGCGGTCCCGTATATAAGGCAAGTCGATGCCGTGTCATGAAGAGCGCGGCCGAGGAGGGATTCCACGCATGGCGACCACGACGGCAGAGACCGGCTCATTCCCCAGCCCCTACGAGATCGCCACCCCCGAGGGGTGCGAGGGCTGGGAGGAGATGTACCCCTACTACGCGCTCTTTGACGAGCGACGGCGCGAAGCTGACGAGAACCGCTTCTGGTTCTGGAACTCGATGCATTTCCCCATCCCGCACCCCGCCTTCGACGTCATCTGCATCGATTCGCCCTACCAGGCCGTGGGCTCCTGGCAGAACCGCGTGTTCGCCGTGCCTCCGGCCATGGGGATCGACTACCGGGTCATCAACGGGTACGTCTACATCTCCGGCAACCCGGTCACCGACCCCGCCAAGATGGCCGAGCGGGCCGGCTACTTCCAGAAGCGCGCGGGCCACTACTTCGCCAACTGGGGCGAGCTCTACGGCAAGTGGAAGGACAAGATGCGCGCGCTCATCGCCGAGCTCGACGCGCTCGAGGTGCCTGGGCTGCCGGAGTACGAGCCCGACGAGGTCGCCTTCGACGCGGACCGCAACACGGCGTTCTACGAGGTGCTGAACGCCTACGGACGCTGCCTGCGCCTGGGCGACCTGATGTGGCAGAACCACTTCGAGTTCCTGCTGCTGGGCTACGGCGCCTACGCCACCTTCGCCGAGCTGTGCAAGGAGCACCTCCCCGACATCCCCGACCAGCACATCGCCCAGATGGTGGCGGGGATCGACGTGCTGCTGTTCCGGCCCGATGCCGAGCTGCGCCGCTTGGCCGGCGTGGCCATCGCCAAGGGCGTCGACGGCGTCTTCGCCGAGGGCCGCACCCATCAGGAGATCGAGGCGGAGCTGTCGGGCTCGGACGCCGGTCGCGAGTGGCTGGCGGAGCTCGAGAAGGTCAAGGATCCATGGTTCAACATGGCCACCGGCGACGGGCTGACGCACTACTACCGCAGCTGGCTGGACGACCCCAGCATCCCGTACGCGTCGATCATCGGCCACATCAGCGCCCAGCGGGCCGGCGCGCCGGCCGAGCGGCCCACGAAAGAGGTGGAGCGCGAGCGCGATCGGCTGACCGAGGAGTACGGGGCCCTCCTGCCCGAGGAGGTCCGCGGGCCGTGGAACGATCTGCTCGACCTCTCGCGGACCGTGTTCCCCTACGTGGAGGAGCACAAGTTCTTCTGTGACTACTGGTTCTTGACGCGGTGGTGGAACAAGGTGCGCGAGTTCGGCGCGCTGCTGGCCGACGGCGGCTTCTTCGAGGATCCCGAGGACATCTTCCAGCTCGGGCGCCACGAGGTGTCGGTCGCGCTCGACGAGCTGGTCCTGTGCTGGGCCACCGGTGGTCAGCCGCTTGGGCCCAAGCACTGGCCGCCGATCGTCGCCCGACGCAAGGAGCTGCTCGAGCGCCTCGCCAAGTGGACCCCACCTCCGGCGCTGGGCGTCGCCCCCGCCGAGATCACCGACCCGATGACGATCATGCTGTGGGGCGTGACCACCGAGCGCGTGCGCGAGTGGGCCCGCCAGACCGAGGGCGGCTCGGAGCTCAACGGCGCACCGGCCTCGCCGGGGACGATCGAGGGGCCGGCACGCGTCGTGCGGTCGGTGAGCGAGATCGCCGATGTGCGGGACGGGGAGATCCTCGTCTGCGGCAGCACCTCACCGGCCTGGGCGCCGATCTTCTCGAAGATCAGGGGCACCGTCACCGACGTCGGCGGGGTCATGTCCCACGCCGCGATCGTGTGCCGCGAGTACGGGCTGCCCGCGGTCGTCGGCACCGGCCGGGCCACCGCGCTCATCCGCACCGGCCAGATCATCCGGGTGGACGGCTCCTCGGGCGTGGTGACCCTGATCGGGCAGGATTGATGCCATGAATGCGGCCGAGGCTCAGCACACCCGCGGGCTGGAGGAGCTTCGGGCGCGGGACGCGGACCGGTTCGGCGGCAAGAGCGCCAGCCTCGGCGAGCTCCTGCACGCGGGCATCCCGGTTCCGCCCGGGTTCGCGATCAGCACGGAGGCGGGCGCAAGCCTGACTGAGATATTGCGCCGCGATATCGCGGCGCGATATGACGCGCTGGGGGAGGATGTGCCCGTCGCAGTGCGCTCGAGCGCGCTCGGGGAGGACAGCGCCGAGGCCACGTTCGCCGGCCTGCAGGACACCTACCTCTGGGTGCGGCGGATCGACGCTGTCTGCGACGCCGTCACCAGGTGCTGGGCCAGCCTGCACAGCACGGAGGCGGTGAGCTACCGCGAGCGCTTCGGGGTCGAGAATCCCGCCATGGGGGTCACCATCCAGCTCATGGTCGACGCGGCCGTCTCCGGGGTGATGTTCACCTGCAACCCGGTGAGCGGCGACCGCAGCATGGTCGCCATCAACGCCAGCTGGGGCCTCGGGCTCGCCGTCGTCGGAGGGGAGGTCACCCCCGATGACTACCTCGTCAGCAAGGTCACGGGCGAGGTGGTCAGGCAGACGATCAACGACAAGGCCGTCGAGTACATCCCCGCCGACGACGGAGCGCAGCGGGTCGACGTCGACGAGACGCGCCGCACGCAACCGTGTCTCGACGACGCCGCTCTGAGCTCACTTGTCCAGGTCGCCAAGCGCATCGAAAAGCACTTCGGTGCCCCCCAGGACATCGAGTGGGCCTTCGACCAGGACGGCGAGCTGTTCGTGCTCCAGTCCCGCCCGGTCACCGGCCTGCCCAAACCCGAGACAACGCCAGCTCCCACGGTCTCCTCCGCGATGTCCATGATCTTCAACAAGTTCGGAGCCACCGGCTGATGCCGCTCAACGACGACGACGTCCGCGAGATCCTCCGGATCATCGACGAATCGGACCTCGACGAGCTGTCGATCGAGACCGAGGGGTTCAGCCTGCACGTCCAGAAAGGCGCTGCCGCGGTGGGGGATGCGCGGTCGGGGAGTGTTGGGGGAGAGCCACTTCCAGACCGTGCTCCCCCACCGGGGGCTTCCGAGCGCGCACCCGCGTCCCCCGGCGGCCCGGCGCCCGCGGCCTCGCAGGGCGCCAACGGCCTGCACACCATCCAATCGCCGATGCTCGGAACCTTCTACCGCTCCGAGGCCCCCGGGGCGGCGCCGTTCGTCGAGGTCGGCGCAACCGTCGGCCCCGAGACGACCGTGTGCATCATCGAGGTCATGAAGATGATGAACTCGGTGCCCGCCGGGGTGAGCGGGAGGATCACCGAGATCTGTAGCGAGAACGGCCACCTCGTGGAGTACGGGGAGCCGCTGTTCCGTGTGAAGCCGGAATGAGACGCGTGTTCATCCCCAACCGCGGCGAGATCGCGGTTCGGATCGTCAACGCCTGCCACAAGCTCGGTCTGCAGGCCGTCGTGGGCGCGTCAGAGCCCGACATGAAGGGAATGGCGGCTCGGGTCGCCGACCGCGTGGTGTGCATCGGTCCGGGACCGGCGTCGGAGAGCTACCTGCGCGCTGACGTCGTCGTGCACGCTGCGCTGAGCACCCGCTGCGACGCGATCCACCCCGGCTACGGGTTTCTCTCCGAGAGCCCGAGCCTGTCCGACCAGGCCCGCGAGCACGGGCTCACCTTCGTCGGGCCGCCGACCCACGCG
>JBAQGP010000649.1:0-28217 GCA_049287845.1 Solirubrobacteraceae bacterium
CTACCAGCCGGTGTTCGACCTGCATGACGGCTCGATGCTGGGCGCTGAGGCGCTCGTGCGCTGGCGCCATCCCGAGCGCGGCGTGATCGCCCCCGCCGAGTTCATTCCGGTCGCCGAGCGGCGAGGCCTGATCGGCGCGATCGGGTACTTCGTCCTTAATGAGGCATGCCGGCAACTCGCGTCGTGGACCAGCGCCGGAGGCATCCCCGAGCATTTCACTATCGGGGTAAATGTCTCAGGTCGCGAGCTTCGCGATCCCGAACTGGCCGAGCGCGTCGCAGCGACGCTGGAGCGGCACGGCATTGCTCCGACCCGCCTGATCCTCGAGATCACCGAGAACGTGCTGCTGGGCGAGCTAGGCGACGCGCATGGCGCGATCGCGGGGCTCGCAAAGCTCGGTGTGAGAATCGCCCTGGACGACTTCGGAACCGGATACTCCACGCTCGCGCACCTACGCCACCTGCAGACCAACATGTTGAAAATCGATCGCAGCTTCGTTTCCCAGCTAGGCGGCGAGTCCCGCGACCGCGAGATCATCGCCGCCGTCACCGGGATGGCGCATGCCCTCGGAATGACGGCCACCGCTGAGGGCGTCGAAACCGAAACCCAGCGCGACGAGCTCACCGCGATCGGTTGCGACGCCGCCCAGGGCTACCTCTTCGCTCGGCCGCTGACTCCGAACGCGCTCGCCGCACTGTGGGAGTCTCAAATTCCGCGCCGCGCTCCTGATGACGTCAGAGTTCAATCGTGAGCACACTCGACGCACGTCGTCCACCTTTAGAGCAGCCCCGGAACGCCAGCGGGCGCAAATGACCTGGCGCTCCGAACGTGCGCGGCGACCTCGCTAGTCCGGGTGACGCTCGCCTGCGGGGGAGGTACTGTTCGTAGCGCGACCTAAGCAGCGCTTGCTGCGAGGTCCACCATCCACCGAGCGACGTTCAGTCAGCCCACCAGTCTCGCTGACCCTTGACGTCGTCCCGTGGGTTTTCGTCGAGGTTGGGCGCGCCGAAGACGAGGAGCTCGAGGCCCTCCGGCCCGGCCTCGTACCCACGCCATGTACCAGGCGGAACGCGCACGACGTCCCACTCGTTGACCGCGACGATCTCGTCGTCGAGCTTCATCCGGCCGCTCCCGCCCACGACCACGAACACCTCCTCCTGCTCCCTGTGGGTGTGGCCGTACGGGAACCGGTAGTCGGGTGGGATGCGCTGATAGCTCAGGCCGGACTGCTCAAGCTCGAGCGCCTTGCCCGCGACACGGAACTCGAGATCCGGCGCGCCGTCGAAGTTGGACCCGACGTCCGCCAGATCCTCTCTGAGGTTCCTGAGCGTGAACGGCATCGCCGCGATTCTACGGCTCAGGGTCCCCGCAGCCCGCATTCGTTGAGCCTCCGTCAGCCGCGATCCGCCGGCGCGCATCGCTGGGCTCACTGGGTAATGAAATAACACGGATTTGTGTTATCTGAGTGATCTCTGGTATGGTTCTGAACCGTGCCGTCCGACGCTGAGATCACGTTCGCCGATCACGCGGGGCGCTTGTACGCGCGGCGCTACGGGATGGCGCCGATGGTGGGCCGGCTGTTGGGGTATCTGATGGTGTGCTGGCCCCCAGAGCAGAGCATCAGCGAGCTGGCGGACGCGCTGTTGGCCAGCCGGAGCGCGATCGCCGGCGCGGTCAGCGCGTTGGAGAACCTCGGTTTGGTCCGCCGGTCGCGTGCCGCGGGAGAGCGCATGGACCGGGTGTGCATCGATCGAACCTCCCGGCGTGCGTGGGGGTTTGACGTTTCTGAGTATCGGGAGCAGGGCGAGCTCGCCCGGGAGGGCCTGGGACTGCTCGCCGATGCTCCGGTTGAGCGACGGGCGGTGCTGCTGGAGTTCGCCGCGTTCGCCGATTTTCTCGTCGAGAGGCTCCCCCTGCTCGAGCAGGAGTGGAACGAGCATCGTCAGGCGCTGCGCGACGCCGGTCAGCTCGCAGCCTTGGACTCAGGAACGGACGACGAAGGATGACCAGCGGCTCCCCTACCCCCGCGATCCTCGCCCGCCGCGTCGACAAGTCCTTCGGCGAACATCGGGTGCTTGACGGGGTGGACCTCACCGTCGCAGAGGGCACGATCTTCTCGCTGCTCGGCCCCAATGGCGCGGGCAAGACCACAATGGTGCGGATCCTCTCCACCTTGATCCCGGCCGACGCCGGCGAGATCCGAGTCGCCGGGCACGACCCGGCGAGCGAGGCTGACGCGGTGCGAGCGGTGATCGGGGTCACCGGTCAGTTCTCCGCGGTGGACAACCTGCTCACCGGCGCTGAGAACCTGCGGCTGATGGCCGACCTGCGCCACCTCGGCCGCGAGACGAGCCGGCGCCGGGTGACAGAGCTCCTCGAGCGGTTCGATCTCGCCGACGCGGCCGATAAGCCGCTGTCGACGTATTCGGGAGGGATGCGCCGCCGCTTGGACCTGGCGATGACGCTCGTCGGCGACCCACGCCTGATCTTCCTCGATGAGCCCACCACTGGGCTTGATCCACGCAGCCGCCGCACGATGTGGCAGATCATCGGCGAGCTCGTCGCCGACGGGGTCACGATCCTCCTCACCACGCAGTACCTCGACGAGGCCGACCGGCTGGCCGACCGCATCGCGGTGCTCGACCACGGCCGCATCGTCGCCGAGGGCACTCCCGCTGAGCTCAAGCGCCGCGTTCCCGGCGGCCATGTCGAACTGCACTTCGCTGACCCCGATGCGCTGCGCCGAGCCGCCACGCTGCTTGAGCTCGCCCCGCCCGCCGACGAGCAGCTCGCCCTGCGGGTGCCCGAGGACGGCACTGTCGCCTCGCTGCGCGGCCTGCTCAACCGTTTAGACGACGCTCGGGTCGTGGTCGACAGCGTGTCGATCCACAGCCCCGATCTCGACGACGTGTTCTTCGCGGTCACTGGCCAGGCGACCGGTCAGTCGCCGACCGAGGAGGCCCTTGCGGGATGAGCGCCCTCGCCTACACCGTCAGCGACGCGCGGACGATGCTGCGCCGCAACCTCAAGCACCAGCGGCGCTACCCGTCGGTGACGCTAATGCTCGTCGGGATGCCGATCGTGTTCCTGCTGCTGTTCGTCTTTGTCTTTGGCGGTCAGCTCGGCGCCGGCCTCGGCATGCATCCCCACGGCGACCGGACCGCGTATCTCACCTATGTCGTGCCCGGCATCCTGATCATGACGGTGGCCTCGGCGGCGCTGGGGACCGCACTGTCGGTCGCGATGGACATGACCGAGGGGATCATCGACCGGTTTCGCACGATGGCGATCGCCCGCAGTGCCGTGTTGACCGGCCACGTGCTCGGCAGCCTGATCCAGACGGTCATCGGACTGGCGATCGTGCTCGTCGTCGCCCTGGCGATTGGATACCGTCCCACTGCCGCCCCACTCGCGTGGCTGGCCGCGGTCGGAGTGCTGCTCCTCTTCGCGCTCGCGCTCGTGTGTCTCTCCGCCGCGCTCGGCCTGGCGGCCAAGAGCGTCGAGACCGCCAGCAACACCCCGATGTTCCTCACCCTGCTGCCGCTGCTCTCAAGCGGGTTCGTTCCGACGGTCACGATGCCGGACGGGCTGCGCCAGTTCGCCGAGTACCAGCCCTACACGCCCGTGACCCAAACTGTCCGCGGGCTCCTCACCGGCACGCCCAGCGGCAGCCACGCGATCGCGGCCATCGCGTGGAGCTTGGGCATCGCCGCAGTCAGCGCTCTCTGGGCGGTGCGCCTCTACGATCGCCGTCGAGCCGCCGATCCGAAATGACTGCCCCTGCAACTCGCATTTCCGAAAAGCCGGCCCTCAGGCTGTCGCACTTTCGGCATGCGTTGCGCCGCCCTGGACGGCGGTGAGTGGCGTGGCGATGTCCTCCAGTCCTCTGCGTTCCGCTTTGACGCCATAGACGATCTCGACGAGGCCGCCGGCGATCATGAGGATCGCGCCGATCGCAAGCGCGAAGAATACGTCGGATGTCTTGCCCGTCGGGATGAGCCGGCCGAAGAGCTGCGGTCCGATGATGCCGCCGATGCCGGTCCCGACCGCGTAGAACAGCGCGATCGCCAGCGCGCGGGTCTCCATTGGGAAGATCTCGCTGACGGTGAGATAGGCGGCGCTGACGCCGGCTGACGCGAAGAAGAACACCACCGACCACGCCAGGGTCAGGGTCTTCGCGGTCAGAGCGTGCTGGTCAAAGAGGTAGCCGGTGATCAGGAGGAGGATCCCCGAGAGGATGTAGGTGCCGGCGATCATCGGCTTGCGCCCGACTGTGTCGAACAGCGGGCCGAGCACGATCGGTCCGAGCAGGTTGCCGACCGCGAAGGCGACGAGGTAGTACGGGGCGTCGGCCGTCGCGACGTGGAAGAAGGTGCTCAGGAGCGTCGCGTAGCCGAACAGGATCGCGTTATAGAGGAACGCCTGTCCGATGAACAGCGACAGTCCAAGCACGGTTCGCTTGGGATAGGTGGCGATGATCGCGCGGGCGATCTCCCACAGGCCGATCGACTTGCGTTGCCTGATCGTGATCGTCTCGTCGGGATCGTCAAGCTCAGCTCCGGTGTCCTGGGCCACTTGGCGCTCGATGTCGCGCGTGACCTCGTCTGCCTCCTGTTCGCGGCCGTGGATAAACAGCCAGCGCGGACTCTCGGGCACATGCCGTCGAACGATCAGGATCGCGGTGCCCAACACGAACCCCAGGCCGAAGCAGACACGCCAGCTGAGCAGGGGGCTGAAGAGGTGCAAAGCCAGCACTGACAGCAGCGCGCCGGCCGCCGCACCAGCCCAGTAGGTGCCGTTGATGAGGATGTCGATCCGGCCGCGATGGTTGGCCGGGATCAGCTCATCGATCGCGGAATTGATGGCGGAGTATTCGCCGCCGATGCCCATTCCGGTTACGAACCGGCAGACGAAGAAGAACAGGGCCGTGGGCGCGAACGCGGTGGCCATCGTCGCTACGAGATAGACGCCGAGTGTGATCATGAACAGCCGCTTGCGGCCGAACATGTCGGTCAGGCGCCCGAACAGCAGCGCTCCCGCGCACGCGCCCGCGACGTACAACGACGCCGCCCAGCCGGCGATCTCGCCGGCGGAGATGTTGATGCCGCTGCCCTTGGCCGAGATCGCGCCCGCGATCGAGCCGACAATCGTCACCTCCAGCCCGTCGAGGATCCAGACCGTGCCCAAGCCGATCAGGATCCTCCAGTGCCAGCGTGACCACGGGAGCCGGTCAAGCCGCGCCGGAATGTTGGTCTCGATCGTGCCGAGCTGTTCGCTGGAGTCGAGCGCGGTCGCCATCGTCGGATCCTCCTTCGATTTCTGTCTGCCCGTGTAGCTACTACCCCGTCCCCGCCGCGCACGCACATCCTCAGCGGACGGCTGCTGTCGCTGCTAGGGCGCCGTGGCGACGGCGCATATCGTCAACGGCGCGACCGGCAACATCGCCAAGCTCACTGACGTGAGCAGCCCCCCGAAGCACACCAGGCAGCTGAGCGTGGCGAGCCACCACGCTGCCTGGTTCGCGTAACGACCGTGGCGGGCGTGCTTTACGGGCAGCAGCGCGAACGTCATCAGGCTGATCACGAGCGGAGCGCCGATGAAGCCGAGCGCGCCAGGGCCGGCGATGTGGACGAGCGTGTAGCAGTGCCGGATGCAGTACGGGTCGGCGTCCGTTCCGTGATCGTGGACCGTGAGCGCGAGCACGATCGGCAGCACGCCGGTGAGCGAAGCGGCGCCGTTGAACCACACCCAACGATCGACTCCGGTGAGACCCCGCACGCGCTCGCCGGCGCTACCGGGTCCGCGCCGGGCGACGTCCAACGCTCATAGAACCTCCTGTGGTGCACGGACGGCGCAAACCCGCGCTGGTTGCTGGCGAGCACTTCCTCAGGCGTGAGTCTGGCAACGTTGAGGCCCGATGGGTAGAGCCAGAACACCCCCTCTTGATGAGGCCAGATGGTGGAGGCTGGAGCCCCGCGCACAAGAGACACTGCGCGGCGCGCTGGAGCGAACCCTGCGAGACGCGATTCTCACGGGAAGCCTGCGGGCGGGAGTTCGGCTGCCCGCGTCCCGAGTCCTCGCGCGGGAGCTTGGTGTTTCCCGTGGTGTCGTCAGCGATGCCTACGCACAGCTCGCGTCCCAGGGGTTTGTGATGTCACGATCTCGCACCGCGCCGATCGTCGCCGACGCTGCGCGACCGACGGTCACGCGAACACCAACCGACCCGCTGCCCACGGTCCGCTACGACCTGACGCCCAGGCTCCCGGACGTCTCGTTGTTTCCCCTCCGGCGATGGCTGACCGTCGAACAACGGGTGGCTCGCGAGGCCCGCAACGCGGTGCTGACTTATCGCGAGCCTCGCGGCGAACGCGCGCTGCGCGAGGGGCTCGCCGATCATCTCGGTCGCACTCGGGGAGTGATCGCGTTCCCGGAGGCGATCTTCATCACCCAGGGCGCCGGTCAGAGCATCGACCTCTTCCTGCGGGTCCTGAGCGCGCGCGGCGCGGTCAGCGTCGCGCTCGAGGACCCGTCGCAGCAGATCCTGCACAAGCGCGTCATCGCGCACGGCCTGGCGCTTGCGCCGCGGCCGGTCGACGAGCACGGCCTGACGGTCGACGACATGCACGACGACGCCGTCCTGGTGATGCCGGCTCATCAATTCCCCACCGGTGTGGTGCTGACCGCCGAGCGCCGGCGCCGCCTGCTCGCCTGGTCGCGTGCCACCGGGGGTCTGATCATCGAGAACGACTACGGCGCCGAGTTTCGCTACGACCCGGAGCCGGTGCGCGCGCTCCAGGGTCTGGCACCCGATCAGGTCGTGCTGATCGGCACCGTCGCTACGACCCTCGCGCCGGCGCTCCGGCTCGGCTGGTTGATCGTCCCGCCGGCACTGGTCGACGAGACCGCGTACCAACAGAGGCTCAGCGACAACTCCTGCCCGGCGCTCAGCCAGCTCACGCTGGCGGCCTTCCTGGCGGGTGGGGATCACGACCGCCATCTGCGTGCCGCGCGGGCCGTATACCGCGCGCGGCGCGACCAGCTGCTGGAGGCAATCGAGCGACACCTGCCCGGGCTGCCAGTGACGGGCCAGGCGGCCGGCGTGCACCTGCTGCTGGGCCTCCCCTCCGAACTGGACGACCACGCGATCGCGGATCGTGCCTTGCAGGCGGGGATCGAGGTGCCTGCATTGTCGTCGTTCTGCATCGCGCGCACCGACCGGCGCGGGCTCGTGATCGGCTATGGCGCAGTACACCGGGCGGCGATCGGGTCCGCAATCAGCCAGCTGGCGAGCATCGTGCGGGCGCAGCCTCGTTGCTGAATGGCTCTATCGCCGATTGGCGGCGCGGCGATCTGTTCACCACACCTCGATCATCCCCCGACGGCAGCGCGGTCATAGCGAGGGTTGGGCGGGTCACCTCGTTCGGGCTGGCATCAGCCGTAGGACAGGTGTCCGGTGAGCGCTGGTGCATGAGACGCCGCTCTCTACCGACGGGGCAGGCGCCGTCATACCGTGTCATGTGAAGTGCGGCGGCAGGGCCCCCGACGGGCTAGCGAGGGGGTCGTTGCCCGAAGTTGCACGCGGTCGCTGCCTGCTTGAACCCCGGCGAGCTCGGATCGATCGAGCTCGGGATCGCGAGCATGTACCCGCCCGTACCGAGGATCAGGCTGTAGCCGGTCAGGGTGGACGGCGGCGGACCCGCCCGTGGGTCGGGGAACTGCGAGACGCCGTGCCGACGCATGCACTCCGAGATCTGGAGCAGCTGAGCACGCGCCTGCGCCGATGGCGGTCCCGAGCCTAGACCGTCGCCCAGCAGATGCTGACACGAAGTCTGCGCCGACTGGAACGCCGGCGACCGCATGATCGGGACCTCTCGGCTCGGACCTGGGTCAGCAAAGTGCGGGACCCCGTGCGCGCGCATGCAGTCCGCGAACTTGATCCCAGCAGAGACCCCGCTCGATCGCGCCCCGGTGCCCGTGTCGCCCGCCGAGCTACATGCTCCCAGTACGAGCGCGCCGCACGCCAGCGCGGCCACCGCCCGTGAGCTCATCTGTACCGCGTGGGCCATGTGATGGCGCATTGCGATCGATGCATCTTGTAGCCGGGCCGTAGTAACCGCGGCGTAACGCCGTTAGCTCGCCGTTATGTTGCGATCCCGGTCGTACCAGAGCGGTGGCATCGCCGGCGGTCAGGTTCTTCGCGCGGCACGTGTCTAGGAGGTATGCATGTCACTTATCTCGTTGTCACGATCCTGGCGGCGATCGCGAACGGCTACGCCGCCTCGTTGAGCCTCGTCGGCGCCGAGTCGGTCAAGGTCGTCGCTGACCGGGTACAGGTCTCTCGACGATGGATGGTCCCGCTCGGCACGCTGTTGGCCTCCGGCGCGGTCGGACTTCTCGCCGGCTTTGCCGTACCGGCGTTGGGGACGGCTGCGGCGATCGGCCTCGTCGCGTACTTCATCTGCGCTGTGACCGCTCACCTCCGCGTCCGCGACCGCCAGATCGGAGGAGCCGTGTTCTTCTTGGTGCTGGCCGCGGCGGCTCTGACCACCAGCGTCGGCTACCACAACCACTGGTGACCGATTTGATTCCCGGAGCGGCGAACTGACGATGGACGAGCGCGAGTGGCTCACCGAACGGTTCGAGCAGCACCGACCGCATCTCCGCGCGGTCGCCTACCGGATGCTCGGGTCGGTGACCGAATCCGACGATGCCCTGCAAGAGGCATGGCTGCGGATTCGCGACCAGGATCCCACCACCGTCGAGAACATGCGCGCCTGGCTGACGACGATCGTCGGTCGGGTGTCTCTGAACATGCTGCGCTCGCGCAGAGCGCGACGCGAGGAGCTCCCGGTGTACGTCCCGGATCCCGTGGTCAGCTTCGACGAGGATGACCTCGAAAACGAGGCGCTCCTGGCCGAGTCTGTGGGTCTCGCGCTGCTCGTGGTCCTCGACGCGCTCACCCCCGCCGAGCGACTGGCGTTCGTGCTCCACGACGTGTTCGGCGTGCCATTCGCCGACATCGCCACCGCCCTGGACCGCTCCGAAGCTGCCGCCCAGCAGCTCGCCAGCCGCGCCCGCCGGCGCGTGCGCGACTCGCCGGAGCCCGACCGTGACCGGGCGCGGCAGAGACGGGTCGTCGATGCGTTCTTCGCGGCCTCGCGCGATGGCGACTTCGATGCCCTTCTAGTCGTGCTCGACCCCGCTGTCGAACTGAGGATCGACGGCGGCGTCCTGCGCGCACAGGCCTCACTCATGCTGCACGGCGCGGACGCCGTGGCTGCGCACACGGCCGCCTACTCGAAGCTCTATCCATTCGTCAGACCCGCGCTCGTGAACGGCGCCGCCGGGGCCGTGGTCGCGCCCACCGGCCGCGTGTTCTCGGTGATGGCCTTCACCGTGACGAACGGGAAGATCGCCCAGATCGATGTTCTTCTCGACCCAGAGCGTCTGGAGCAGCTCGATCTCAGCAGCCCGCCGACCGCGGGCAAACACGATTGATCCAAGGTGTTCGTCGTGCTCTTCCATTCGATGTTCGGGCTTCGTGCCGTCGAGCTCGCCGCGGCTGAGCAGTTGCGCGCGACTGGGCGTCGCGTGGTGGTCCCTGACTTGTTCGCCGGTGCGACGGTGCCCGGTGACGTCGATGCGGGGTTCGCACTGATGGACCGAGTGGGGTGGGGCACGATCATCGACAGAGCCCGTCGTGGCCTGGCCAGCGTGCCAGGTGAGGCAGTGCTCGGCGGGTTCTCGATGGGCGCCGGAGTGATCGGAGAACTGTGGCCGGAGCGCACCGATGCGGCGGCGGTCTTCTGCTTGCACGCGCCGACCCGCGTGCCGGACGGTGTCCGCACGGGCACGCCGGTGCAGTTGCATGTCGCGACGGGCGACGACCGGTTCGCCCCGGTCGATCAGATCGCCGCGTTCCGAGAGAGCGCCGGCATGACCGGAGCAGCGGCATCGGTGTATGAGTACCGCGCTGCAGGGCACTTCTTCACCGACGTCTCGTTGCCCGACTACAGCGCGACCGCGACCGCGAGCACCTGGTCGCGCGTGGTGACTCTGCTGGATGCAGTGAGCTGACGGTCAGCAACAACCGCTCTTCACGGAATTGCCTGGCCGATGGCGAGCAGGTTGCCCTCGCTGTCGTAGAAGAATGCACCCCGCTCGCCGGTGCCCTTGCTGGGGTAATTGTTCGGAACGGTGACGATCTGGTCGATCACGCTGAGGTCGCGCGCGTCGATGGTCTCAAACTGCAGCCCACGGGCGCGAAGGTCGGCGACGACCTGGTCGATGTCGGCCACCTCAAAGCCGAGCTGCGTCGACTCCCCGGAGGGGGCTCCGGCCGAGGCGAAGAGGTGGAACTCGGTGGATCCGCACACGTAGCGCAGACCGCCGTCCCGTTCCTCGACAGGATCGAGGCCGAGTTGGTCCTGATAGAAGCGGCGAGCGCGAGCGAGGTCTTGGGCGGGGAGCTTGGTCACAACGTGTGCGGTGCTCAAGGGGCCGGTCATGGTGATCTCCGGGGGGTCGTGGTTTCTCCACGTTGAGACCATCACAGACCTCGCGACTCATCGCCGGCCACGTCTCGCATTCCCCACATCTCGGGCCGTGCCGCTGGACGAACCGTCACCGCAAGCGCGACAAGTGGGCGACGCGTCACCGGCTGCCCCGGAGCGGAGCGTCCCGTAGCTCCCCGACATACACCGCGGAGGAGGCCGGAGCCGGGTCTAGATTCCCCAGCCGGGGGTCTGGGGCGAGACCGGGACAGTCTCGATTTCGCTCCGCAGCTGCTGGGCCGCGGGGAGGTGTTGGAGCTTGTGGAGTGCGTGCTTCTCGATCTGGCGGATTCGCTCGCGCGTCACACTGAACCGGCGTCCGATCTCATCAAGGGTGCTCGGACATTGACCGTCTAGCCCGAAGCGAAGCTCGATGACGCGGCGCTCGCGGTAGTTGAGGCCTTCCAGTGCTTCGTGCAGCAGTGTCTTGGTGATCGCCACCACGGCCAGCTCGAAGGGAGACTCGCTTCGTTCGTCAGCGATCAGCTGGCCCAGCTCTGATCCTTCGTCGTCGCCGATCGGCTTCTCCAGCGAGATCGGCGCTCTGGTGGAGTGCTTGAGCGCCTCTACGTTCTCGGGAGTGATCCCGACGAGATCGGCGATCTCCTCGGCAGTGGGCTCGCGACCAAGCGAGGTGCTGAGGCTGCGCTCGGCGCGGGCGATCTTGTTGATCTGCTCGACGATATGAACCGGTATGCGGATCGTGCGCCCCGAATCCGCGAGCGCTCGCGCGACGGACTGGCGGATCCACCACGTGGCGTAGGTCGAGAACCTGAAGCCCCTGCGGTAGTCGAACTTCTCCACCGCGCGGACCAGACCCATGGTGCCCTCCTGGATCAGATCCAGGAACGGCAGCCCCTGGTTGCGGTAGTTCTTCGCGATTGAAACGACCAGACGCAAGTTCGACTCGACCATCCTCTGTTTGGCGACCAGGTCGCCTGCCTCTATCCGCCTCGCGAGGCCGACCTCCTCGGCGCCGGTCAGCAGCCGCGACTTGCCGATGTCCTTGAAGAACAGCTGCAGCGCGTCGGTGGTCATGTCCGCCTTGAGATCCAGCGGTGTCGTGCGACGCGTGCGTGCGTTCGGTGCGCGCCCAACGTCCGCGCTGATCATGGTGGCTGGTTCGGTTTCTTCGACCAGTTCGATCTCGCAGCCCTCAAGCATGGCGTGCAAGGCCTCGACGTCGGCCTCCTCGAGGTCGAGCTCGGCGGTGGCGTCCACGATCTCGGCGAAGGTGAGCAGCCCGACCTGACGGCCGCGAGCCATGAGACCCTTGACCTCGTCAAATTCCCGAAGCTCAGCTACCGACAAAGCTCCCCCCTTGCCGATTTCCCCGGCCAGGCCGACGCCGCGGGGCGTGAACGCCTGGAGACGATTCATGTGCGCGCGGGACGGCCAGCCGGGCCGAGAGGAGCCGACTTTGAATCCCGCGCCAGCCGCCCTGCCCCGAAGTCCGTGCCTTCATCGGCCCGCGGCCGGTGTATGCGCGAAGAAACCCGACGATCGCGTTCCATACAGCGACGTGCAGCGAACTCTTCGCAGACGCTCTGGTTCGGCTTGGGCGGTCATCACCGTCCCGTTCTCGCCTTCCCCTATGGGTAAGATCCGACGCTGGGAAGAGGGAAAGACGGCGGACCGCCAGAGCGCAAGACGCCTCCGCGACAAACCGCCGACCGGGAGGCTGCACACATTCTCGCAGGTTCTCGTACCCCCCGTTGAAGTCTCCGCCCCAGGCTGGTAGCGGTGCTTCGAGGGTCAGACGAGCGGGTCTGGTGAGACTCCCCCAGGCTGCGTTTCCACGACGACGATCACCACGGCGCAGCCGCGGTGCTGCTGGACGACGGGACGATCTTGACCGGCACCGCGCCTGACGCGATCAATGCCGCAGTCGCGGTCTGTCACGAGATCGAGCCGTACTGTGCGGCATTTCGGCTGGGCAGGTCCGTCGTCGCGTCGGTGTGTCTGCATCGACAGTCGGGTGGCAGGACCGTAGTCCTCAGCCCCTGCGGGGTCTGTCGGGAGCGACTCGCCGTCTATGGCCCCAACGTGCTCGTCGCGGTCGCTGACGCTGAGGACGCAACGCTCGCCGTGTGGAAGCCTCTCAAGGCTGTCCTGCCCGACTACTGGATGACAGCCTTTCCGGACGAGATTGCCGCGGAGTGGGCTGATTGACAAGTCGTCTCTGACTCGGGCGCGGGCACCCCAGACCGCCAATCTGAGGGCCCGGGCACAGTCGCCTCGGTTAGCCGTTCTCTCATGCACACTGGTATCTGCAGAGCGGCGTCTGGTATCCGGCTGCGAGGCGTGGCGGCCTGCCAGTCTAGGTCTGTCCTGATGCTTCCGGGCCTGCGGACGACCCCGGTGGCTCCACCGATCACTGACCGCCATCCCGCGTCGGAGCTGAGACTTAGCGCACCGCGGGGTGGTTGCTCACCGGAGAGGGGCAGTCCCCTCACCCTCCTGGCCGCGCGGGCAACCAGGAGTCAAGGTGGCGGTACTTACCAGGCTACGGCGGCGCCGCTCTAGTCGCCGTCGAATTCTTGGTACGTGAGGAGGCGCGCTAGCGGCTGACGAAACATGAAATGCAGCATGAGGACGCACACCACCAGCGTCCCGACGAAAACAAGGAGGCGCACCCAGAACGTGTGCCCGACTGTGTTCGCGAGCAGAAGCGCCAAGGCGAGAGAGCCCACAGAGGGCAGACGCTTAGCCATCGGCGTCCTGGTGTAGGCCAGGTCTTTTTCACGACCTCGGTCATCCATTCATCACAGAACCTACCCGCGGGGGCCCGGGACCAACTTAGGCGACCGGAACACGGGACGCCACTGCTCCATGGACAGGAGCGGTCGGGTTCATGCTGGCGGCGTCACCTGTCGATAGGACACTAGCGACCAAGGGTGGCTATGACGCGCGTGCACGTGACAATTTCTCAAAAGTTCTTCGCGGTTTTGGCGGTGCTCGCCCCGTTGGTTGCCGCGGTGGCACTCGCGGGCGTGATGGGCCTGGGCTCCATGAAGGCGGAGTTCGATCACGTTTTTGCCGACAACATCCACACCAGCCAGGTTTCCACGCGCTTAGGCGCTGACTTCGCCGAGGCCGACCAGATCGCGCTGCGCTTAGCAGCACCCACGGATCCGGGTGAGCGACAGAGTCTCTTCGCGAGCCTGGACCAGAGGGTGATACCCGCGGTAGACATGGGACTGAGCGAGCTAGCGGCCCTTCATGCGAGGGATCCACTCACGGAGCGCTCCGGGGCGTCGCGGCTTTCTCACGGGTGGGCTCAGTTCGTCGCGCTCCGCGACACCGGCGAACTGAACACGCACCCCAACGCCGGCCGCGATCAGCTGGGCGCTGATCATCTCGCTGACCAGCTGATCGCGATCTTCAATCCGCTCAGCTCCATCACCCAGACCGAGGCGGCATTGGAGGCCGACCAGGCGGGTGACGCGTACGCGCGCGCGGTTCACACCTACGACATGAGCCGACTGATCATCTTGTCGATCGCGCTCGTCGCGTTCATCCTCGGGATCGGGAGCATGACCCTGTTGACCCGTAACGTCGTGCCCAGGATCAAGCGGTACTCCCGGTTCGCGTCCGACGTCGCCAGCGGCGATCTCAACGTCCGTCTCGGTTCCCAGGGGTCTGACGAGCTCGCGGTGCTCGGACGCACCCTTGATGAAATGGTCGAGCGACGCGAGTTCGTCGACGCGCTGCAAGTGACCGACAGCGAACAGGTCGCGCATGACCTGCTCAAGCGACACGTCGAACGCTCCGTTCCTGGCGCCAGCGCTGTCGTTCTACAACGCAACAACAGCGATGACCGACTGGAGGCAGCCACGGCGTTGGGCGAGGACTCGCCGTTGACGCTCTCACTCAACGGCGCCACCCCACGCTCGTGTATGGCCGTGCTGTTCGCGCGCGGACATAGTGAGGATCCTGAACGTGAGCCATTGACGCGCTGTGCCGTGTGCGGCAAGACCGGACAGCGAACTTCCTGCGAGCCGCTGCTCGTCAGCGGCGAGGTGATCGGCTCGGTGCTGCTCGAGCACCCGAGGCCGCTGCTACCGCAACAGCAGGCCGCCGTGCGCGACGCGGTCTCTCAGGCAGCGCCGCTGCTCGCGAACCTGCGAGATCTCGCGCTCGCTGAGTTCCGCGCCTCCACCGACGGGCTCACCGCCCTTCCCAACCAGCGCGCCGTCAAGGAGACGGTCAAACGCATGGTCGCGCAAACATCACGCGCGCTCACATCTCTGAGCGCGATCATGCTCGACCTGGACCACTTCAAGCAGATCAACGACAGCTACGGCCACGGATGCGGCGATGACGTACTCGCCGCAGTCGGCGCGGTGCTGTCAGACACAGTCCGTGCGAACGACTTCGTGGGACGAAACGGCGGTGAAGAGTTCATGGTCCTACTGCCCGACACCGACACCGAGACAGCCAAAGCCGTCGCGCAGAGGATCCTCGCCGCGATCGCCGACATCACCGTCCCCGGGGTGGACCGAGATCTCACCGCCAGTCTCGGTATCGCGACCATCCCCCAACACGCCGGCGACGGCGACCAGCTCGTTCGCAACGCCGACCGGGCCCTCTACCTCGCAAAGACCAACGGACGAAACCGAATCGAGACCGCCACCACCATCGATCGGACCGACCGGGACGCCATCACCGCGTAACCTGAATGTCGAAGCCATCGCTTGGCGATGGCAGGACTACGCGTTTCGGCGCCCGTCGAACGCGGGACGCCCGCCCCACATCGGTCGATGTGGGTGACAGATGGCCAATCTGCCGCCTGCCCCCTGCGGCCTGCCGTCCATCCCGCTGATGGCGAAAGGCATGACGAGCTGCACTTCATAGCCGACGACCTGTACACGACGGTGGCAGAGCTCAGCGACCACGCGGCCGGGCGGGAAGCGTAGGCTAGAGGGCGCCCCTGGGCCGTCGCGATGACGCCGGTCGCCGCATCGACACAATGTCGTATATGTCAGGAGCTGCCCCCAACGTCCTTGTGCTCGGCGGGGGCGGGCTGCTCGGCGAGGCGTGGATGACGGGTGTCTTGGCGGGATACGAGGACTCGTCGGGCGCCGACACGCGCACCTGCCGGCGGTGTGTCGGGACGAGTGCCGGTTCGATCGTCGCGGCGAGCCTGGTGGCGGGCCGCCGGCCACGCCGGCCAGGGTCGGCGAAGGCCGGGCCGCCGCTCTCTCCGGCCGAGCAACCAGGGGGTGCGCCGTCACCCTTGATCGACGCATCGCGGGCGGGGCGCCAGGTATCGAACGTCGTCGTCGGCGCCGGAGCGCTCGCCGCCCGGGTCGGCGCGCCGATGCGTGCGCTGGCACTCCGTGCCGTTCCGGAAGGGCGGCGGTCGATCACTGCGCTTGGGGACGAGGTCGACCGGTGGGGCGCGACGTTTGACGGACGGCTGCGCGTGTGCGCCGTCGATGCCGGCAATGGAGCTCGGGTCGTGTTCGGCAGCCGCTCGGCTCCTCCGGCGTCGGTCGGGCAGGCGGTCGCGGCGTCCTGCGCAATCCCGGCGTTCTTCGCGCCAGTCCGGATCGGTGATCGGAGGTACGTCGACGGGGGAGCTTGGTCACCCACTAACGCCGATGCCGCGCCCGCAGGACGCGGCGATCGCGTTCTGCTGCTGGAGCCGACTGCGGTGCTCGTCGGTGGCGCACTACGCGCGGCGGCGCTGCTTGAGGCCGTCGCGCTCCGGCGGCGTGGCGCCCTAGTGCAGATCGTGACTCCGGACGACACGGCCCGGCCGCTGATGGGACGGCTCATGAACACCGACCGCGGAGGGCGTGTGCTCGCCGCCGGCTATCAGCAAGGACTCGCGCTGGGCCGCTGAAGACGCGGCGCACGGGTGTCGCCGGTAAGCAGGCCGGGATCATGTCGGTGAGAGGCAACGGCGAGAGCGACGGTCTCGTCGCGACCCGTTCGTATGTATTGGCTTCGGCTCCGGCGGCGGCCCCAACGACGCTGATCAGGCGACTCGCCGAGACCGGAGTGATGCGTGGAAGTCGCGCAGGGCAGTGGCGAGCTGGACGGGTTGATCGAGCGGGATGAGCGTGTAGCTGTCCTGGATCTTGATGAGGCTGCCTTGGGGGAGAAGCTCTGCGAGGCGTTCGCCGTGTTCGGGCGGCATCACGCGGTCCCCGCTGGCCCACGCCACGAGGGCAGGGCCATCGAAGCCACGAAGCTCGTCAGCGACGTCGAGCAGCAGCCGGGGCTCAGCGGCGATGCCGCGCAGAACTCGCACCGTGTCGCGCTGGATCGCGCGCTGCGTCAGCACGGGCGAGAGCCATGTTCTGGTCATCGCGTCACCGTGCATCGTCAGCCACCCGAAGGCCAGCGGCAGGCGCCTGAGCGGTCTCAGTCGCAGCGGCTGCATGCACAACCCGAAGAGGCTCGGTGGCAGCCTGCCAGCCAACGTGAGTGTGCGACCGGTGAGACCCGGGGGAAAGTTCTCAAACGCGTCGCATGACACCAACGCGATCTGACCGATTCGGGTTGAACGAGCGCCGGCGAGCAGCTGAACGAGCACCCCGCCCGTGTCGTTGCCGACAAGCGTGACGTCCCGGAGATCGAGCCGGTCCAGGAACTCGCCTGTGAGCCGCGCCAGCCCCCGGGGCGAGAGGTCGGCGTCGACCGCCATCGGGTGGCGGTGCGCCCCGAGCGGAAGCGTCGGCGCCACACACCGGTACTCGGGCGCCAGGTCGTGGACCACCTCATCCCACAGCGAAGCCTGCATCAGTAACCCGTGCAGGAGGACGACAACCGGCCCGGCGCCACCCGAGTCCCGGTACTCGATCGTTCCCGCCGACAGTGTGATCTGCTGCTCCATCGTCCGCCCTCCTAGGCAACTCGGGTCGCGTGGCCGAGTATGGTTTCACACAGAAACCAGTTTCGACCGCAATCCAGATTGGAGAAACAACTAGTTGCCTGGTGCTAACCAGTCAGGGTCCCGCTCCCCGCGCGACGCTGTCGAGGTCGCGGTCGACGTCTTCAGCGACCGCTGGACCTTCCTGATCCTCCGCGAAGCGTTCTTCGGCGTGCGCCGCTATGGCCAGATGCAGCGCAACCTCGGCATAGCTCGCAACGTGCTCGCCGACCGGCTCCGGCAGCTCGTCGCCAACGGTCTGTTCGAACGCGTCCGCTACCGCACCGACCCGGACTGGTACGAGTACCGGCTCACCGGACGCGCACTCGAGCTGTATCCCATGATCGTCGGCCTGATGCGATGGGCGGACCGCCATTTCGCGCCCGAGGACCCGAACGACACGCTGGAGCTCATCCACCAATCATGCGGTCAGCCCGCCGAGCCGCGCCTCGTCTGCGCTCACTGCCACGAGCCCATTACAGCTCGTGACGTCATCCCCAGACTCCGCTCTGACCAGGGCTCGCCCCCTTGATCCACCACTTGTGCGGGACCGCGGCGCGCGCCGAACGAGACGGAGGGTGGTAGGTCCGCCGGAGGGCAATCGCCCAAGATCGGTCTGGTCACCATGCAACCCTCCAATGGGCCGCGGGCTTGCCGGTGTGTTGTTGCGACAGCGACGTGCTGTGGCGGGTCGAAAACATGATCCGCTGGCGGCGTGTTCTTGACCCTGGACGACCACCGGTAGGCTGTGCCTAGGATCGCCCGTTCGGATTGAGAGGAAACGGGGGGAAGAGGCCTTCGCGCCCCTATGCCCCGGCCCGCCCATGCAAGCCACGACAGCTCGCCGTAGCCGGTCTCGATACCGGGGCCGGGGCACGCGATGATGATCGCAACGACCGTGCAGATCGACGGTCCCGCCACCGAGACCCACGGCGGCATCCGTCTCCACGACTTGGCCAAGTCCTACCGGGGCCCGCAGGGCCCGATCCGCGCGGTGCGCGGCATCGATGTCTCGATCGCGGCGGGCGAGACCGCCGCGCTGCTCGGGCCTAACGGCGCCGGCAAGTCGACGACGATCGACATGCTGCTCGGCCTCGCCAGTCCCGACCGCGGCACGGTGTCTGTGTTCGGCCGCCCACCGCGCGAGGCCGTCGACGCCGGCCTCGTCGGCGCGATGCTGCAGACCGGCGGCCTGATCCGTGACCTCTCGGTGCGCGAGCTCGTCGCGATGATGGCCTCGCTCTATCCGGACCCGATGGATGTCAAGGACGCGCTCGAGGTCACCGGGCTGAAGACGATCGCCAGCCAGCGCACGCACAAGCTCTCGGGCGGTCAGACCCAGCGCGTCCGCTTCGCGCTCGCGATCGTCAGCAACCCCGACCTGCTGGTGCTCGACGAGCCGACCGTCGCCCTGGACGTCGAGGGTCGTCGTGAGTTCTGGGGCATCATGCGCGAGTTCGCGTCGCGAGGCAAGACGGTGCTGTTCGCCACCCACTACCTCGAGGAGGCCGACGCCAACGCCGACCGCGCGATCCTCATGGCCCACGGGCGAATCGTCGCCGACGGCCCGACGACCGAGATCAAGGCGCGCGTGGGGAGGCGAACGCTTCGCACGACGCTGACGGCCATCGATGTGTCGAGCTTGGCCGGCCTGCCCGGAGTCGCCTCCGCCGAGCGGCACGGCGACGCGGTGATCCTGAGTTGCACTGACTCTGATCAGAGCATTCGGGCGCTGCTCGAGCAATATCCGTCGGCGAAGGACATCGAGATCACGGGAGGAAGCCTCGAGGAGGCGTTCCTGGAGCTGACGGGCGAGGCCGATTCCGACGAGCCGGAGCCGGCGGCGCCATGAACGGGATCGCCTACACCCGGTTCGAGCTGCTGCGCACGTTCCGCAACCGCCGCTTCTTCCTCTTCTCGCTGGGCTTTCCGCTGGTCTTCTTCTGGCTGATCGCGGCGCCGCAGCACAACAAGGTCATCAGCGGCACGGGGCTCACCTACGCCACCTACTACATGGTCTCCCTGGCCTCCTTCGGGACGATGATGTCCATGATCTCGACCGGAGCCCGCATCGCCGGCGAGCGTCAGACCGGCTGGACCAGGCAGCTGCGGATCAGCCCGCTGTCCGTGCGTGCGTACTTCCGCGCCAAGGTACTGACCGGATACGCAATGGCGCTGTCGAGCCTCCTCTTGCTCTACATCTCGGGCTCGCTGCTCGGCGTCAGCCTGCCCGCCGGACGCTGGCTGTCGATGACCGGCCTGATCATGGTCGGGCTACTGCCGTTCGCTGCGCTTGGCATCCTCGTCGGCCATCTTGTGAACACCGACTCGGTCGGCCCGCTGATGGGCGGCCTGGTGTCGATCCTGGCCTTCCTCAGCGGCACCTGGTTCGCGATCACGAGCGGCTTTCTCCATGCCTTCGGGCAGTTCCTCCCCTCGTGGTGGCTCGTCCAGGCCCGTAACGTCGCGCTCGACGGCCACGCTTGGGGGGCCCGCGGCTGGATCACCGTCGCGGCGTGGACGGCGATTCTCGCGGCCGGCGCAGCCTGGGCGTATCGGCGGGACACGGCCAAGGTTTAGAACCAGCCTCGGGCCGGGCTGATCGCTCATCAAATCCCCGGCGTCCCGTCGGCGGCGACCGCCACGTAGGAGAGGCTAAGCAGTGGCGTCGGAGTCGCTATCGGCTCACGCGCAGGGGCAGTCTGATGAACATTGCCGCATGGAGACAGCGTGGAAGCCTGCATGGAGTGGCTCATAGAGCGAGGCGGTCCCACGGCAGCGCGTCGTGAAGCTCGATGATCCGGTGTAGGTGCTCGTGCGATGAGCCGAATCGATGCTGGTCGATCTGAACGACGGGGGCGACGCCCACGGAGTTGATCGTGAAAGCGGCATCGAGGGTGTCGAGATCGCCGAGTGTCACGGTGGCGTGTTCCTGCCGCAGGCCACCGTCCTCGACTGCGCCCTTAATGAGCTGCTGACCGATGCCGTCGAGCATCGGGGCCGAGGGCCATATGAGGCTGTCGTCTCGCACGAACCCAATGTTGGCGATGGTGGTCTCCGCGATGTGGCCCTCGGCCGTGATAAGCAGCGCGTCGTCACAGCCGGCTTGCTCGGCCTGTTGACCGTGACGGATCTGCGAGAACGTACCGACGTGCTTCAGATGGGCGAACGGGCGGACGTAGTCAACGGCGCGCAGGCGCTGCGGTGCGGTCGGCGGATCGACCGGGTCACGAAGCACGACGAGCAGGCGCGTCGACCCGTCTGCGTCCTCGTAGAAGATGCCTGTGCAGCCCTCGGACACCCCCCTCGCGGACCTGCATCGCGGTGAAGTGACCATAGTTAACCAGCGCCGCCGCGGCCAGCCCAGTGACATCGGCCGGGCCTCCGTCAATCGAGAGCGTCATCTTCATCCCACGGCTCGGTATATCGCATGCACCACGGCCACCGAACCAGCGGTGCCCAACTCACGGGTCAGCTGTTCTCCCGTTAGCCGAGCCACCGTTACCGAGCGCAGGCTCACAAACGGGCCCGGACCTCACGGGCACAGCGCCGCGCGCGTACGCCGGGTGATCCCTGATGTGCGATTGCTCAGCCATCGTCACCTTCTGCGTCGTCCATGATCTGCCGTAGATACCGGTCCGGAGCGTCGAGGAAGCCGCGCATCAGCCGCACCGCCTGCAGATCGTCGTAATCGGCGATGTTGATGCCGTCCTCGTCGAGCTCGTAGATCCGGGCGGCCGGTGCGGCCAGCAGGATCGGCGAGTGGGTGGCGATCACGAACTGCGCGCCCGACTTGGCGGCGCGTCCCACTACCGCCAGCAGCGCCAGCGCCCCGGTGACCGACAACGCCGCCTCGGGCTCGTCGAGCAGGTAGACGCCGTCAGCCCCGAACCGGTTGGCGGCCAGCGCCAAAAACGACTCGCCGTGCGATTGCGCGTGGAGCGGCACCTCGCCATACAACGACAGGTCGGGCGCGAACCGGTCGCCGCTGTCGACAAACTCCGCGATGTTGAAGAAGCTCTCAGCTCGCAGGAAGTAGCCGTTTCGCGGCTTGGTGGCGCTCAGCACCGGCGCCAGCAGCGGGGTGCGCGCATCATCGAGCACATTGCCGGTCACGGCCGGCAGCTCACCGAGGCGGTCGAGCTCACCGCCTTGCTCCGCTAAGCCGAGCGCCGCTGCGATCGCCTCGAGGATCGTCGACCTGCCGCTCCCGTTATCGCCGGCCAGCAACGTCACCGGTTGACCGAGCCCAAGCCGCTCGATCGCCGCGATCGCCGGCACGCTGAACGGAAACACGTCGCCCCAGTGCAAGCGCTGGAATCCGAGCACGTACGGGCCCGGCCCGAACCGTCGCGTATCCCTCGCTCTCGCCACCTGATAACCGTAGCTACGCGGAGGGCGCCCAGCGCGAACTCGTCGCCCACCGTGAGACGATCCGTCTCTGTCCTCACACGGAACCACTGAGCGTCCGCGCCCTCAGCGCCGATTGCTCGCCGCGATCGCGGGGAGTGTGGTGGTGCTCGACGCCTCGACCAAGGCGATCGCAACCCGAGCCCTGCCCGGCCGCGGTGTGGTCAATGTCCTCGGCGGGGCCTTCCATCTCGAGCTGTATCGGAACTTTGCCGGCCCGGGCAACATCCTTCAGGGCCATCCCATGCTGGTGTCGCTGCTGAGCCTGATCGCGGTCGCGTTGATCGCGTTGGTCGCATGGTCAGTGCGGACGACCAGCTACGCGGTGGCGATTGGCCTGCTGCTTGGCGGTGGGGTCGGCAACCTCTTGGACCGTCTGCTCCGCGCCCCCGGCCCCCTGCGCGGCGGCGTCGTTGACTGGATCAAGCCGACGCTCTCGTCGGGCAGCCTCAACATCGCCGACCTGTCGATCAACGCCGCGGTGGTCGCGATGCTTGTCGCGCTCGCCCTGGACTCCTACCGGCAGCGGCGCGCCAGCGGAGACCGCGACCCGGGCTCTCCTGGGCCGAACGTCGAGCCACACTCATCCGGCGGCGGGCACGCATGATGGTGCCGTGGCGTTCTGGGAGAGGGAGGGCAACGGGCCCCGCGCAGATGTGCACCGCGACGCGGCCGCGCACGAGCGCGCCGGCGCGGCGTTGGAAGGGCGCTGGGCGAGCCTGGGTCGCGGACGGGCGGCATCTGAGCAATACCCGCTGTACCACCCTCACGAGCGCAGGCACTAGCCATCCGGTCGCCACAGCGGGGCCCGTAGTTCGCTGCGGGTTGGCTGGTGAGCGTTGGAGCGGTTGAGACGCTCGTGTCCCTTTCGAAGCGGTTCGTGTCGGAGCCCCCCGAATCGGCGTACCGTGGCTTGTGCTTCGTCACCAGGCGGCAGCTCGTCGAGCACCAGCTCGGACGCGTGCACCTCGTCCTTTTGCGAGCTTCGGTCGCGCGGCGCGGGAGATGGCCGCCTCCGGGCGAAAGGAGCAGCGCGGCGCGCGACGGAAGCGGCCGACTCGCCGAGGTGGTCGAGTTGCAGGCGAATGATCGCGTGGCGGCTTGCGATTGGTTTGCTCGACGTCCGCCATGCCGCCCGCGCTCGCGGGCGGCATGGGGGTTAGAAGCCGACCGCCTCGAACGCTGCCTGGCGTCGATCGTCCTGCTCGTAGCGGAAGCGGTCCGAGCTCACGCCGCGGGCCTCAGAGAGCTCGAGCGCGATGCGCTGGACGACCACGGTGAGCGGGAAGACCGATAGCGCTTCGCCGAGCTCGCGCTGCGGGAAGCGGGCGACATGCGCCCCTGTGACCTCGACTGCGGCGGCGATCGCCTCCGTGCGATCGGCCATCGGGCCGCCGCCGTCGAGCACCACGAGCGTGTCCTGCTCGTCAAGCGCGACGCTGGGGCCGTGGAAGAACTGTTCGGCGGAGAGCCCTTCGGCGGCGACGTAGGACGCCTCGCGGATTTTGAGCGCGCCCTCGTGCGCGGTCCAGCCGTTCGGGCCGGCGCCGATCAGCTCGACCAGCCGGTCGGGGACCTCGATCAGCGGGCCGGGGAGGTCGAGCACCGCGGCAATGCGCTCCGGGATGGCGTTGAGCGGGCCGAGCGGTGCGCCAAGGCGAGTGGCGATCTGCGCGAGAACGAGTAGCGCGGCTGTGTGGCTAGCGGTGTAGGCGTAGGACTTCTCAGGCGCGACGGTCTGGATGTCGCCGCCGTTGCCGATGCCCGAGATGTACAGCGTCTCGGCGCCGGCCTCCCGCGCCCGCTTGAGCATCGTCATCGAGTAGCCCGTACCGCCGGTGTGACTGAGCACGATCACGCCGTCGGCGGGGTCGACGGGTCGCCCGTAGGGCGCGGTATCGGCGGCATGCAGGGCCTCGGCCTCGACCCCAGCCTCGCGCAGCAACCAGGCGCCGTGGTGCGCGGCGTGCCAGCTCGTGCCAATCCCGATCAATCGAACGCGGCGCCCGGCCAAACGGTTCGCCGCCGCCTCGGCCGGGGCCTCGTCAGCGAGCAGGCAGGCGAGTTCGTCCGGCTGCGAGATCATGGATTCGCGCATCTTTGACATGGTGCACTCTCTTCCTGGCGTGACTCAGTGCCGGTCGTTGTGGACGATTCGTCGAACTGCTTTGATGCCGTTGTCGGGCATCGACCCCTGTCGCGCAATCTTCAAGGCTTTCGTCCTTGAGTAGATGCGACATCAGCCGAATTCGAAGCGCAGGGTCTGAGGAGGTGGTGGTCGATCGCCAGTTGCACGAGCTGCCGGCTCACCGCCGCGTTGTTGGAGTTGGCGTGCCAGAGCAGACCGCACCGGGGCGGCCTGCCGGCGGCTTCCGTGTGTCAGTCCTGTCGCACGACAAGCAGCGTGCTCAGGGTGGGGTCTGAGCAATAGGCGACACGACCGCCCGCGGCGGCCTCGGATTGCAGCTGCTCGAGCATCTCAGCCGTGATGATCTCGCCCGGGGCCAGGACCGGTATGCCAGGCGGGTATGGGGCGGCGGTCTCGGCGGAGATGCGGCCGATTGCTCGCGCGGCATCGACGCGCTCGCGCGGGGCGAAGAACGCGTCCCGAGGCGTCATCGCCACCTCCGGCTCTACGCGCCACATACTCGCCGAGGAGCTCGGGCGGGGCTCGGCCCGCCAGCGCTCAATCGAGCCACGCAGACCGGCGATCAGTCGGTCGACGGTCGCGTCGTCGTCCCCGATGGTCAGCAGCGGAATGACCACATCGCGGTCGGCCATCTCGACACGTACGCCGACCTCGCTGAGGTCCTGCTCGACCGCGAACCCGTCGGCGCCGGTGCCCGGAAGCAGCAGCACGAGCTTGAGCGGATCGAAGTCGGCGGCCGCCTTGAACGGCTCCACCATCGCTGCGTTCACCGTGACGAGCCCGGCGACATCCGCCAGTTCGCGACGGAAGCGCCGCGCCAGCCCCAGCGTCTGAGTGAGTAGTTCGTGGCCGCGCACGGCCATGATCTGCCGGGCTCGGTCGATCGAGCCGGCGATCGCCGCACTGGGGCTGGTGGTGTTGAGCAGCTCGAAGCCGGCATTGAGCCGCTTGTAATCGAGCAACTCGCCCCGGGCGAGGAGGATCGCGCTCTGCGTGAACGCCGCCAGAGTCTTATGCGCCGAGATGATCATCCCGTCGGCACCGGCGCGCATCGCCCCGGCTGGAAGCTCAGGGTGCAGGCCCAGGTGTGAGCCCCACGCCTGATCGACGATCACCGGGACGCCGGCGGCGTGGGCGCGCTCGACGATCGCTTCCAGGTCGCTGATCACGCCGACGTAGGACGGCTCGACCAGCATCACCGCGCTCACGCCTTGGACCAGCGCGCGCTCCACCTCCTCCAGGCTGAGACCGACCGGCAGGCCGCTGGCCAGATCGACGTCTGGTCGCATCCAGACGGGCTCCAGCCCGGCGAGGATCAGCCCGGCGAACAGCGACTTGTGGAGGTTTCTCGATACCGCGACGCGGTCACCCGGCGCGCCCACGGCGAGCGCGAAAGCCTGGTTGCCATGCGTGGAGCCGTTCACCGAGAACCGGCAGAACTCGGCTGACCACAGCTCGGCCGCCAGACGCTCGGCGCGGCCCAGGTAGTCGGCCGACAGCTGAGCGTCGTCGGCGCCTGCGGCCAGCGGCAGGTCGAGCGCCAGCAGCGGATCGACGAGCCATGGGGCACGTTTATGCCCCGGCGTGGTGAACGCGGCTCCGGGATCGGCATAGAACCGGCTGACGGCAGCCGCCAGCGGAGCGTCCCGCTGGGTCTCGGGGCTCGCCCCGTTCAGGGCCACGCTGGCCTGCATGTCCCGTACATGAGCGGAGATCAATCTAACGCAGGCCGCTGCGCCGGGTCGATCCGCTCCGGCGCAGAGCGGCGCAGGCCTTCTCCGACGATCGTATGAAAGCCCGGCGGCTCCCGCACCCCTATTCGGGCGGGTGAACGCCGGGTCTGGAACCGATGATCCGTGCGACCTCGTCGTCGTGGGATCAGGATCGTCGGGCTGTGCCCTGGCTTTGACGCATCGGCATCCGGGCTGGAGGACCGCGATCGTCGAGAAGGTGAACGACCTCGCCCGGCACCAGAGCGTGCACAACAGCGGGGTCATCCACACCGGGATCTACTACACGCCGGGGTCTCCAGGCGCGGCTGTGCCTCGAGGGTGCTCGCCTTCTGTGTGGCTTTTGTAACGAGCATGATCCCGGTCCCGCCGAATCGGAAGGGTGATCGTCGCCACCGATGAGGCCGAGCTTCCCGGTCTGCGCCAGCTCGAGCATCGCGGCTGCCAGAACCGTGTCCCGGGGCTGCGCTGGTTGAGTGCGTCAGAGCAGCGCGAGATTGAGCCTCACGCCGCCGGCGTCGCCGCCCTGCACGCACCGGCCGCGGGGTCGTCGAGTACCCAGCGGTCCGCCGGACGGTCGCCGAGCTGCGCCGTCCGGGCCATGAGATCCCGGACCGGCTGCGAAGTCCGGACCGCGGACGAACGCGGCGACAGGCTGGTCATCGGACACAGCAGCGGACAGCTGACGACCCGGCGCGCACTGTTCTGTGCGGTGGGTGGTCCGACCGGCTGGCCCGCCAGGCCGGCACCCGCGGATAGGCAGTCCGGGCACGCCCGACGCGAGCCCATCCCCTTCCGCAGAGCCTATCTCCTACGCGAAGAGACGCCCGACCTCGTCCGCGGCCTGATCTATCCGGTGCCGATCCGCGGCTGCCGTTCCTAGGCGTCCATTTGACCCGCCACATCGACGACTCGGTCTCGATCGGCTGACCGCCCTGATGATGTGCGCCCGCGACGCCTACCGGCTGAGCACCGTGCGGAGGCGCGATGTCGCCGACTCGCTGACCTGGCCGGGAACGCGCAAGTTGGCCTGGCGCTTTCCGGGCCACGGCATGGACCGAACTAAGCACGTGGTCAGCCACCGAGCGCTGGTCCGCGCGGCGCGGCGCTTCGTCCCCGAGCTAAAGACCCGCGATGTGCACCCGGGCCCGGTCGGGGTGCGCCCCCAAGCGCGGGCGCGTGACGGACACCTGGTTGACGACTTCGTGTTCGCGGCAGACCGCGCGAGCGCTGCACGTGCGCAATCGCCCCCTCCCCGGCGGCGCCGGCCGCATTCGCGATCGCCGAGCACGTGGCGGACTCCTTCGATCAGCGGTTCGGGCTCGATCCGGTCCTGTCAGCTCGCGCGGCACCTACGCGCCGGTCGGTGTGCTCGCCGGCTCGCTCCGCGGTGTGCCGAGGCGCAGCTCTTGGGCTTGAAGGGCGAGCCATAGCTCCGCCACGTCCGCGGTGCAGTCGAGCCTGCGGCCGGCAAGCTCCTCGATTCGGCGCATCCGGTAGACGAGCGTCTGCTTGTGGACGAACAGCTCCTTGGCCGCGCGCTGCCAGGAGCGGTTGCAGTTCAGGAATACACGTAGGGAGTCCACGAGCTCAGTGCCGTGATCCCGGTCGTAGTCCAGCAGCGGCCCGATCACCCGTGTCACCGCGGCCTGGGCCTGACTCAGAGTCCGCGGCAGGAACAACGGCGAGTTCTCGCCGTACCGGAGAAGCTCGCCGCCACCCGCCCGAGCTGCTTGGAGCGCCCACTGGGCCTCCCGTGCCGCGTCAGGAGCGCGCGACACACTGTGAAATGGGTCGCTGACACCGATCGAGACGCCACTGTCGAGCTCCTTCCGCAGTGCGTCCAGGTCAGCCGGACTGCCCTGCAACAAGACGAACAGGCAGGAGTCCCGTGGCAGCAGTAGGTGCGCGACGTCGAGTTCGGTGAGGCGGTGGTGCAGCTCGCCACCCGCCGCACCGCCATCGTTGCCACACGCCGCGAGGATCAGCTGCTCCCCACCGAGACCGCGGGTGCCGAGCTGCTGAGCCGCTGACCCGGCCTCGAGGGTTCCGTCGACCAGGTGGCCGAGCAGCTCGGCTCCGAGCCGTCGTGCCTGCTCGCGTTCCGCGGTGATGCGTTCGACCTGAAGCGCGGCAATCGTTGCCACGTGCTGGAGCAGAGCCAGGTCCGGGCGCGATCCCCGGCCGGGACTGACGACGAGCACGGTCGGCCGGCGAGAGGGCACCGGGACGACCAGCGCCGTGCTCCGGCCGACAGCGATCCGGGTCAGGGCCGGGCGCGGTCCGTCGCGGCCGGCCAGGTCTCGACGGACGGCTTCCGCGACCTCGTCGGGAGGGGGCGGGAGACCGGGCAGGACCCCGTTGGCCCGGCGGCCGTCGAGGACGTACAGGCGGCAGCGCAGCTCCTTCGCCAACTTCTCAATCAACATCGAGCTGTCTCTGTCGTTGACCATCCACTCGCGCAACCGGTCATACAGCCGCACGGTCCGAAC
>JBAQGP010000650.1:0-7507 GCA_049287845.1 Solirubrobacteraceae bacterium
GCGTGCACCCTGCTCAGCGTCGCCCAGCGACGGCTGAGCACGCCGGTGCGCGAGCTGCGACGCCGGACTGCCGCGGTAGAGGGCACACGGCGTCTCAGCAACGGCGAGACGCGGCCCATCGACGCCGAGACCATCGCCGCGCCGCTGGAGGGCGCTCTGCGAGCGCTGTGGCTCGCCCTGGTGGTCCTGGCGATCGGCGCGGTGGCCGCCCGGATCTAGCCGTCCCGGCCGGGACCGTCAGGCGGTGGCGTTGATGATCATCCCGCCAGCGACGGTGTCGTTGGTCGACTCGTCGATGAGGATGAAGCTGCCGGTGGTGCGGTTGCGCGAGTACGCGTCGACGACCAGCGGCGCTGAGCAGCGCAGCCGCACCCGGCCGATCTCATTGAGGCTGAGCTGATCGGCCTTGACGTGCTCGAGCGTGTTGATGTCGATGCGGTGCTCGATGTCCTCCACGATCGCCCGGGCCGTGCGCGTCGTGTGCTTGATCGCGTACTTGCCGCGCGCGACCAGCGGCTGCTCGCTCATCCAGCAGACATGCGCCACGAGCTCGCGGGCGGTGGTCGGCTGATCGTCGGCCTCGACGAGCATGTCGCCGCGGGAGACGTCGATCTCCTTGGCGAAGCGCAGCGCCACGCTCATCGTCGGGAACGCCGCCTCGACCTCGCCGCCGAAGGTGTCGATAGCCGCGACGGTGGTGCGCTGGCCGCCCGGCAGCGCCACGATCTCCGTGCCGGGGCAGATGACCCCGCCGGCCACCTGGCCGGCATAGCCGCGGTAGTCGTGGTGGGAGTCGCTCATCGGCCGGATGACCCACTGCACCGGGAAGCGGACATCATTGAGGTTGCGGTCCTGGGCGATCACGACATGCTCGAGGTGGTACAGGAGCGGCGCGGCGCCGAACCACTGCATGGCGTGGGAGCGCTCGACCACGTTGTCGCCGCGCAGCGCGGAGATCGGCACGAAGGTGATGTCGGGGACCTGGAGACGCGCCGACCAGTCGGTGACCTCCTCCAGGATCGAGTAGAAGACGTCCTCGTCGTAGTTGACGAGGTCCATCTTGTTGACGCACACCACGAGATGGGGAATGCGCAGCAGCGAGGCGATGAACATGTGGCGCCGCGTCTGCTCCGAGACGCCCTTGCGGGCGTCGACGAGCACGAGCGAAACGTCCGCCGTGGAGGCCCCGGTGACCATGTTGCGGGTGTACTGCTCGTGGCCGGGAGTGTCGGCGATGATGAACTTGCGCCGCGGCGTGGCGAAGTAGCGGTAGGCGACGTCGATGGTGATGCCCTGCTCGCGCTCGGCGCGCAGCCCGTCGGTGAGCAGCGCCAGGTTCAGGTAGCCGTCACCGCGGCGTTCAGACGTCTGCACCACGTGCTCCATCTGATCCTCGAAGATCGACTTGGAGTCGTGCAGGAGGCGGCCGATGAGCGTGGACTTGCCATCGTCGACCGAGCCGGCGGTGGCGATCCGCAACAGCTCGGAGTGACGCCGGCGGATCGCGTAGACGTCCTGGGTCGGGGCCGGGGCCGAGCCGTTCTCGTTCATCTCAGAAATAGCCTTCACGCTTGCGATCCTCCATCGCCGCCTCGGTCACACGGTCGTCGGCCCGGGTCTCGCCCCGCTCGGTGATGCGGGTGGCGGCGATCTCCGCCACCACGTCCTCGAGCGTGGTCGCCGTCGAGCGCACGGCGCCCGTGCAGGTCATGTCTCCGACGGTGCGGTAGCGCACCGATTCAGAGAACGGCTCCTCGCCGTCCATGAGCTCGATGAACTCGTTCTGGGCGTAGAGCATCCCGTCGCGCGCGAACACCTCGCGCTCGTGCGAGAAGTAGATCGACGGGATCTCGAGCTGCTCGACGCCGATGTACTGCCACACGTCGAGCTCGGTCCAGTTGGAGATGGGGAACACGCGGACGTGCTCGCCCTTGCGGATGCTGCCGTTGTACAGCGACCACAGCTCGGGCCGCTGGCGCTTGGGGTCCCACTGGCCGAAGTCGTCGCGAAAGCTGAACACCCGCTCCTTGGCGCGGGCGCGCTCCTCGTCGCGGCGAGCGCCGCCGAAGGCAGCGTCAAAGCCGTGCTCCTCGATGGCATCGAGCAGCGTGGTCGTCTGGAGGCGGTTGCGCGATGCGCGCGGTCCGGTCTCCTCGGTGACGCGACCCTTGTCGATCGAGTCCTGGACCGAGGCGACGATGAGCCGCTCGCCGATGTCCGAGATGATGCGATCGCGGAACGCAGTGACCTCCGGGAAGTTGTGCCCGGTGTCGACGTGCATGATCGGGAACGGGAACTTGCCGGGGCGGAAGGCCTTCTCGGCCAGCCGCAGCAGCACGATCGAGTCCTTGCCGCCGCTGAACAGCAGCACCGGACGTTCGAGTTCGGCGGCCACCTCACGGAAGATGTGGATGGACTCGGCCTCGAGGGTCTCGAGGTGGGACAGCTCGTAGTGGACTGGGTTCATCAGCGGGCAGGCTGGTAGGGGTTCAGATCTATCCGGGGGCGCGCGGCATCACAGCACGTGGATCCCGCACTCGGTCTTGTCGGTCCCGGCCCAGCGGCCGTCGCGGCCCTCGCCGGGCTGTGTGCACGGAGCGCAGCCGATGGAGGCGTAGCCCTGATCGTGCAGCGGGTTGTACGGCAGGTCGTGCTTGAAGATGTAGGTCCAGACGTCCTTCTCTGACCAGTCGGCAAGCGGGTTGAGCTTCCAGATGCCGCGCCGCTCGTCACGCTCGAGCTTGGGCGACGCCGCACGGGTGGAGGCCTGCTCGCGCCGGATGCCGGTGATCCAGGCGTCGACGTCGGCCAGCCCGGCCTCCAGCCCCGCCACCTTGGCGGCGCTGCAGCAGTTCTGGACCGTCCACGGCTCGCCGGGGCTGTGCGCGTCCATGACCCGGATGGAGATCAGCGGGAACCGGTCCTCGAACTGCTTCCACGTCGCCAGCGTCTCGGGAAAGAGCACGCCCGTGTCGATCGTGAAGGCGTGAAACGGCGACCCCAAGCCACCGCGGCCGTCCTCGAGCTCGGAGAGCATGTGGAACAGCACCGACTCCTCCTTCTGGAAGTAGCAGGCCAGCGTCAGGCGCGGGTGGAACTGCTCCACGCCGTAGGCCAGCACCTCCTGCGCGCTCGCGCGCTCCAGATCAGGAGTGGTGGCACTCACACCGCGCACTCGCCTTCGCCGCGGATGACCTGGAACGGACCCTCGCGGTTGTAGTCGATGAAGTAGTTCATGTTCTCGAGGTTGAATTCCACCGGCATCGTCAGATCCTTCACGCGGCTCTCGAACTCCGAGACACCGACGCGATCCACGAAAGCGGGGAACAGCTCACCGTCGTCGCGGTCTGACTCGTAGAAGCGTACCCAGCGTTCGACGGCCTCGGGCACCCGCTTGGCGGGCAGGCGCGCCTTGAGCCGCTGCCCGTAGCGCACCTCGCCGCCCTCGTACTTACCCCCGATGTGCGGGATGTAGGCCGGAATCGTCTTCGCCCCGACCTTGATCGAGGCGCCGTAGAAGCCGATGTCGGCGATGTGGTGCTGGCCGCAGCCGTTGGGGCAGCCACTGTTCTTGATATGGATGCGGCGGGTGAGCGGATCGTGGATGTCCATCTGCGCGACGCGATCCTGGATGGCCCCGTTGAGGCCCATCGAGCTGGTGATGCCGAGCTTGCAGGAGTCGGTCCCCGGGCAGCTCACGCCGTCGGAGATCTCGTCGGCGCCCGCCTCACCCAGACCCAGCGTCTCGAGCTCCTGCCACACCTCGTAGACGGACTCGTCGCGGATCCAGCGGAGCACCAGGTTCTGGTGCACCGTGGTGCGAGCGGAACCGCCCGCATAGCGGCGCATGATCTCGCCCAGCCCGCGCAGCTGCTCGGGGGTGAGGTCACCGCGTACGACCTTGACCTCGACCGTGGAGAACCCGGGCTGGCGCTGAGCGCGGACGTTTGACTCCATGAAGCGGTCGAACTGACGGCGATCACCGTTGGCCGAGGCGTACCGCGGGGCCGGCTCGGGGGCGTTGGCCTCCTCGTCGACGTCGTAGAAGATGTCGTCGATGGAGAAGTCGCGCTCGGCCACCCACTCGCCCTGGAGCTCTTCCTCGACCATGTCGCGGAAGGCGTCGATGCCGATCTTGTCGATCAGCACCTTGATGCGGGCACGGGCGCGGTTGACGCGCAGGAAGTCCTGGCGATCGAAGATGCGCATGCAGGCCTCGGTGACCTTCAGGTAGTCGCCGTTGTCGAGCTCGACGAACTCGTAGAGCACCGGCGCCAGGCGCGGCATGATCGAGGTGCCGCCGCCGACGCGCATCTCGACGCCGCGGACCCCGTCGCGCTCGCGCGGGGTGAAGGCGACGTCGTGGATCTGCGTGATCGCGTTGTCCTCATCGGTGGCCGTGAAGGCCGTCTTGACCTTGCGTGGCATCGACTGGGTCGTCGGGTGGCGGACGAAGTAGCGGACGTAGGCCCCGGCGTAGGGGGTGATATCGAACAGCTCGCCCTCAAGCGTGCCGGCGCGGGGGTCGCCGGTGACGTTGCGCATGGTGTTGCCGCAGCCCTCGCGGGAGGAGAGGCCGGCGTCGCCGAGCTCGCGGATCAGGTTGGCGGCATCGGGGAGCGGGACATGGTGCATCTGGATGTTCTGGCGGGTGGTGATGTGGCCCTTGCGCAGCGGCACGTAGGACTCGATCCCGTCGGCGAAGGCGTCGAGCTGATCGGGCGTCACGCCGCCCATCGGCAGCTTGACGCGCACCATCTGCACGTCGGCCTGGCGCTGGCCGTAGACGCCCTGCTTGAGGCGGAACTTGATGAAGTCGTCCTGCTCGAGCTCGCCCTTCAAGAAGCGGGTGGATTCCGTGTCGAAGTCGTCGAACTCCCGCTCCAGGATCGGAATCACGTGACCGGGGACGTTCTCCACCACCTCCGGGTTCTCCAGCGAGCCGCTGCGAGGTGCCTTCGTGTGGATCGATGCTGGCTCCATGGGGGTCCCTTCGGGTTGGGAACAGTCGCGTGCCGCGAAAGGGCTCGCACACAAACTACCAAAACCCGATCTGGTTCCACCCATTTCCTCCGGCCGGGAGGAAAGCGGACGATCAGCGCACGGAGAATGCGGTGCGGAACGACAGCGCGTCGGTCACCGTGACCGTCAGGCCCTGCAGCACGGCGGAGCCATGGTGCTTGCCCGGCTTCGTACTGGCCTTGATCAGCATGAGCGCGGGCACGTTGACGCTCAGCGACGCGCTGCGCACCGCGGCGCTGCGCAGCGTGACCACGAGGTCGCCGCCGCGGACCCGGGCGGCGCTCTTGAGGCGATGGCCCGACCCGTTGCGCACCGTGACCCCCCGTGCGAGGTCACGGGCCTTCTTGGCGAAGCGGACCTGGCGGGAGGGGACGACCACGATCGACTGGATCGGCGGCGCGTTGGTCCCCGCGCCCACCTTCAGCGACAGCGACGGGCGGCCCTTGGCGTTGACGCGGAGCCCGCCAGTGATCGTCGGCCGGCCGGCGACGGTCCACGCGATCACCGTCTGCGCGGTGGCGCCCGACGCATCGGTCACGGTGATCGTGGTGCTGGGCTTGCCCGCGCGGGTGGGCGTGCCGGTGATCAGCCCCGTGCCGCTGGCAACCGACAGCCTGGCGGGCAGGCCGCTGGCGCGGTAGGTCAGGGCCTGGCCGGCGCTGTCGGTGGCGTGGAGCTGGACCCGGACGGGCTGCCCGACGCGGGCCTTCTGCGCAGGCGGGTGTGCCAGCGTGACGATCGGAGCGGGCGGGGGGACGGGAGCGGGAGCGGGAGCCGGCGCGGCGGACGGCGTCCACGTGGAGCCGCACATGGCGGCGGCCACCGCGGCGCCCTTCGGCGATCCCAGCCCCGAGGCCATGTCATAGCCGGGGGCAGCGCTGAAGCCGGCCAGCCCGCCGTAGGAGTTGTTGCCGCTCGTGACGTCGTTGAAGTACGTGGTGTAGGCGCCGGCTGCCGCCTGATAGAGGGCGGGGTTGGCGAACCCGACGGTCTTGCCGCTACAGGCCACCGACGCGTCGGCCAGCGCGGCCAGCGCGGCCCACGTGGGCGCGGCGGCGCTGGTGCCGGCGAAGATCGACCAGTGGCGGCTGTAGTAGATGCTGTAGCCGGTGAGGATGTCCGCATCGGCCGACACGTCGGGGACCTCGCGGCAGGCGATGCCCCGGGGAACGAGGCAGGTCACCGCCGACTGCGGGATCGCGACGCCCGACTGGTAGCTGGGCATCCCCCAGAAGGATGAGACGCCCCCGCCGCCCGCGCCCGACGCCGGACCATTGCCGCTGTTCCAGGTGCTGTTCCACACCGTCTCGGAGGGCGGGGGTCCGATCGCGGTCAGCGTGGTCCCTCCGACGCCGGTGACGTAGGGCTGGCTGGCGGGATCGTCCACCGAGACGGTGGTGGAGTGGCTGCCGCTGGTGCAGTCCTTGACGCCGTGGTCGCCGGAGGCGGCAAAGATCGTCTGGCCCTGGGCGGCGGCCTCCAGGAACAGATCGTTCTCGGCCCCGGCGGCGGAGGACCCCTCCTGCGGCTCGCACAGCCCCCAGGAGGTGGAGATGACCTTGGCCCGGTTCTGGGTGATGATCGCTCGGTAGGTGTCGTAGGCGCTGGCGCCGGTGTTCTTGCCCTCGTAGACGAGCATCGAGGCGTTGGGCGCCAGGCCGATCAGGTCCTCGATGTCCAGCGCCGCCTCACCCTGACCCGCGCCGGTGCCCGGGCCCCCGTCGACCGGGATGTTGGTGATCGGGGTGCTGGTCCCGTAGCAGGCCTGGTAGGCCGCGATGTCAGACGCAGAGTAGGGCTCGAGCTCGAACAGGGCCACCGTGGCGCCGCTGCCACCGTCGCCGGCGGCGTAGAGGTCGGAGAGGCCGTAGGCGGCCGCGATCTGACCGGCGGTGTAGCCGCCGCTGCTGGCGCTGGCGGCGCATGGCGGCCCCTCGCCAGGAGCGATCGTGTCACGCCCTCCCGTGGCACCGGCGTGTGACTGGGCGCCGGCCGCCTTGGCCAGCCCGGCAGGCTGTGGCACCTGCAGGGAATCGAGCCCGACGACGCCCTCCACCAGGCCCGAGATCGACGCCGGGAGGGCGGGTGCGGCGGTATTGGCAAACGCGATGCGGCCGCCGGCGACCCGGTACCGCTCAAAGGAGGTGGCAAACGCCGTCGCCATGGCGCCGGCCGGCGCGGTGACGCCGAGCGACAGGCCGTTGGCGGTGATCCGGCCTGGGCGAAGGCCCTTGGCTGCGAGGGCGGCCCGCACGCTCGCCACCTCGACAGCGCCGGGAGCAAAGCGCTGGGCGAACTGGGCGACGCTCAGATAATGGTGATACAGCGACGAGCCCGGCGTCGACACAGCCTGCGCGAAGGCGGCCAGTCCCGCCGGATCCCGCGGCCGCAGCGCCACGGAGGCATTGATCACCGAGGACCCGGCAAGCCGGCCACGCGCGGTCGCGCCGGCCGGGACGACGGGGGCGCGGCCGATGCGCATGAG
>JBAQGP010000651.1:0-2114 GCA_049287845.1 Solirubrobacteraceae bacterium
GCCCTTCACGGCGAGCTGCCCGCAGGCGGCGGCGATGTCGCGCCCGCGGGTCAGGCGCACGGTGGCGCCGACGCCATGGCGCTCGAGCTCGGCGCGGAACGCCTCGATGGCCTTCGGGCTCGATCCCTGATAGGGCGACTCGGTGGGGTTGTAGGGGATGAGGTTGACCTTGAACGCGCGCGGGTCGAGGATCTCGGCGAGCTGCCGGGCCTGGGCGTAGGAGTCGTTGACCCCGGCGAGCATCACGTACTCCACGAACACCATCCGCCGCTTGCGCTCGTAGTGGGCGCGGCACGCGTCGAGCACCTCGTGCAGCGGATAGCGGTCGTTGACCGGCATCAGCTCCGAGCGCAGCGCCTCATCGGCGGCATGCAGGGACAGCGCGAGGCGCAGCGGCATCGGTTGGGCGGTCATTCGGTCGATCCCGGGAATCCAGCCGACCGTGGACACCGCGGTGTGGCGGTGGCCGATGCCGAGCGCCGGCAACCGCTCGCACGCGGCCAGCACCGCGTCGAGGTTCATCAGAGGCTCGCCCATTCCCATGAACACGGCGTGGTCGACCTCACCGGCGCGCCGGAAGTGCAGCGCCTGGTCGAGGATCTCCGACGCAGTCAGGTTGCGGCCGAAGCGCATCTGGCCGGTGGCGCAGAACGTGCAGGTCAGCGGGCATCCCGACTGCGAGGAGAGGCACAGCGACCGCCGCCCGTCGCGATAGCGCATGAGCACCGCCTCCACCGGACGGCCGTCGGTCGTGTGAAAGAGAGCTTTGACGGTGCCGTCAGACGCGCGCGCCTCCTCCACGAGGGTGAGGCTCGAGTATGGGACCGCCTCGTCCAGCGCGGAGCGCAGGGCGAGCGGCAGATCGGTCATCTCGGCAAAGCCCGCGGCCCCCTGGGCCGCCCAGCGCCACACCTGCCGTTCGCGGTAGGCGGGCTCGCCGAGCTCGGCGAGCGTCGACGTGAGCGCTTGGAGATCCATCCTGACTATGGTGCCATGGGAATGCGACTTGCGAAGTTCCTTGCTGGGGCCGGCGTCGCCTCCCGCCGCGCCGCCGAGGAGATCGTGCGCGGGGAGCGGGTGATGGTCAACGGCGCCACGGTGACCGATCCGGCCCGCGACGTCGGCGACGCCGACCTGGTGACGGTCGACGGGGCGGCCGTCGCCCCCGAGGCCGAGCGCGAGGTGTACGCGGTCAACAAGCCGGCGGGCGTGGTGTCGACGGCGAGCGATCCTCAGCGCCGCCGGACGGTCGTCTCGCTGGTGCCGTCCGCGGTACGCCTGTACCCCGTCGGGCGCCTGGACATCGATACCACCGGCCTGATCCTGCTCACCAACGACGGCGAGCTCGCCTATCGCCTCACGCATCCGAGCTTCGAGGTTCCCCGGACCTACCGTGTCGTGGTCGCCCGCCCTCCGGTCCGCGACCGGGCCGTGCGAGCGCTGCGCGCCGGCGTCGAGCTCGAGGACGGCCGTACCGCTCCGGCACGTGTGCGCCGCCTGGGCGACCGGGGCGAGATCCTCGAGCTCACCATCCACGAGGGGCGAAAGCGCCAGGTCAAGCGCATGTGTGAGGCGGTCGGCCATCGGGTGCGATCGCTGGAGCGGGTGGCGTTCGGCCCCCTCACCCTCGGCACGCTCGCGCCCGGCGCCCACCGGCGGCTGACCGAGGCCGAGATCGAGTCGCTCAGCCCAGCTGGAGCTCGAGCACGTCGCGGCGCAGCCTCGTCGCGTGCAACCCGCGCGCGACGTCCGCCGGCGTCAGGATCACGGGCCGGCGCGCGACCAACCGCTTGATCTCGAATTGGAGCACGTGCCGTGTCCACAGCGGGTGAAAGCCCGGGATGGCGTAGTGGCTCTGCATCCGTGACGGGATGAGGTTGCAGGCTGCGCCCCACCAGCACAGAGGCTGCTGCGGCGAGGTCATCGAGATGACGTCGAGCTCATCCACGCGGGCGCCGGCCGGCCCGAGCACGCGCAGGCCGGGCAGATAGAGCGACAGCGGGAGCAGCGTGCGGTAGTGCTGGATGAGGATCGCGCGCCCGACGGGCGAGCCGGGACCGGAGGCGCCGGTGATGGGCGCCGGTGCGGCGCCGAGCGCGCGCGCCACGTAGCGC
>JBAQGP010000652.1:0-10347 GCA_049287845.1 Solirubrobacteraceae bacterium
GCCACGGCCCGGGCGCCGGTCACGGTCATGGCCAGGGCAGCTCCGGTGGCGCCGGCCTCGCGCCTCCGGGTCAGAACGAGCACCCGAACTTCGTGGACTGAGGGCTGTGAGGGCTGGGTGCCCGCACCGTCGGCGCGCTCCACGCAAGTAAACTCATTGGTTTAGTGCGCGTGCGTGACCGTTCGCCCGCAGCACTGGCGGCCGTCGGCGGCCGACCTCAGATCGAGAAGCCGGCTTTTCCCCGGCGGCCCGCGAGTTCGTCCTTGACGTCGAGCGAGGCCAGGACCGCCTCGACGGCGTGACGGCCGCTGTCGCGCTTGGACCCTCCGGCCACGCGCGCCAGCGCCTGATCCATCGTGTCGACGGTGAGCACACCGAAGCCGCACGGGACGCCGGTCTCGAGTCCCACCCCGGCGATGCCCTGGGCCGCCGCGGTGCACACGTAGTCGTAGTGGTCGGTCTCGCCGCGGATGACCGCGCCCAGGCACACCACCGCGTCAAAGCGACCGGACTCCGCGGCGTACTTGGCCAGCAGCGGCAGCTCGAACGCGCCGGGCACCGAGAAGCTCTCGATCGTGGTGACGCCGGCCTCGTGAAGGGCGGCCCGTGCGCCCTGCTCCAGCCGGTCGGCCAGCTCGGTGTAGAACCGCGCCACGCAGAGCGCGACGCGGCGTTCAAGCGCCATCGCGGCGGTGACGGTCCTGCTCGTGCTCGCGCTCGAGCATCTCCTCGTCCAGCGCCAGCCCCTGGTGGTGCAAGGTGTGGCCGAGCTTGTCGCGCTTGGCGCGGAGATAGCCCTCGTTGTGGGGATTGGGAGCGTGCTGGATGGGGATCTGGTCGCTGACCGAGAGGCCGTAGCCGGCCAGGCCGGAGATCTTCTTGGGGTTGTTGGTGAGGATCCGGATGCTCGAGAGCCCCAGGTCGACGAGGATCTGGGCGCCGATCCCATAGTCGCGCAGGTCGGCGGGCAGACCCAGCCGCAGGTTGGCGTCGACGGTGTCCAGCCCCTGCTCCTGAAGCTTGTAGGCCTTGAGCTTGTTGAGGAGCCCGATCCCCCGCCCCTCCTGGGAGAGGTAGAGCAGCACACCGCTGCCCTCGTTCTCGATCATGGAGAGCGCGGACTCGAGCTGCTCACCGCAGTCACAGCGCAGCGAGTGAAAGACGTCGCCAGTGAGGCACTCGGAGTGGACGCGGACCAATACGTCTGACTCGCCGTCGACCTCGCCCTTGACCAGGGCCACGTGGTGCTTGTTGTCCACCAGCGAGCGGTAGCCGACGGCCACGAACTCCCCGAAGGCGGTGGGCAGCTTCGTGGACACCACCCGCTCGACGAGCTTCTCGTGGCGGCGACGGTAGGCGACCAGGTCGGCGACCGTGATCATCCTCAGGCCGTGGCGCTCGCAGTACGGGATGAGGTCCGGCACCCGGGCCATCGTCCCGTCCTCGTTCATGATCTCGCAGATCACGCTGGACGGGTTCAGGCCCGCGAGCTTGGACAGGTCGACGCCGGCCTCGGTCTGGCCGACGCGTTCGAGCACACCGCCGGCCTTGGCCTTGAGCGGGAACACGTGGCCGGGCTGGACGAGCTCGCGCGGGCTTGACTTGGGGTCGATCGCCACCTGGATCGTGCGCGCACGGTCAGCCGCGGAGATCCCGGTGCTGACACCGGAGCGTGCCTCGACCGACACCGTGAACGCCGTCTCGAAGGGGGACTCGTTCTTGGCCGCCATCAGGTCCAGCCCCAGCTCGTCGCAGCGCTCGGCGGTCAGGGCGAGGCAGATGAGCCCGCCTCCCTCCTTGCGCATGAAGTTGACCGCCTCCGGGGTGACGAACTGTGCGGCCATGGTCAGATCGCCCTCGTTCTCGCGGTTCTCGTCGTCGCAGACCACGACCATCTTGCCCTGGCGGATGTCCTCGATCGCCGCTTCGATCGTGGAGAAGGCCGACTTGGTGGAGCTCATCGCGCGCTTGCCGCCAGCCTCTCGACATATTTGGCCAACACATCCACCTCCAGATTCACGGTTGTCCCGACCTCGGCGTGCCCGAGATTCGTCCGCTCCAGCGTCTCAGGGATAAGCGAAACGGTAAACGATGCGTCCCCGAGCCCAGCCACGGTGAGCGAGACCCCGTCGACGGTGATTGATCCCTTGTGGACGACATAACGGAGGATCTCCTCCCCGGCTTCGATCTCAATTCGGCGGGAGAACCCGTCGGCGACGACGCCGCGAACCGTGCCGACCCCGTCGACGTGCCCTTGGACCATGTGCCCCCCCAGGCGGTCAGACAGCCGCATCGGCAGCTCGAGGTTCACCGCCGTGCCGGCCCGGGCCGCGGCCAGTGAGCTGAGCCGCAGGGTCTCGTTCATCACGTCGGTGGAGAACGCGGTCGCCTGCACGTTGGTCGCCGTCAGGCAGACCCCGTTGACCGCGACCGAGTCGCCCTCCCCGATCTCGGCGGCCAGTGACGAGGAGACGATCAGGCGCACGCCCTCGGTGGAGCGCTCGACATCCTCGATCCGGCCCAGGTCGGCGATCAGGCCCGTGAACATCAGTGGGCGTCCGCAGGACGTCGTGCCGCGAGGTCCACTACCACTTCCTGATGCGGGCCGAGACGAGCAGGTCGTCGCCGATCCGCTCGCACCCCAGGTTCTCGGCGCGGACGGCGTCGGCGATCTGCTCGGCGCCCTCGCCCTCCAGCGGATCGCGGGCGGTGCGGCCTCCGAGGATGAGGGGAGCCAGGAACAACCGGATCTCGTCGATCTCGCCGGCATCGAGGAACGCTCCGGCGAGGCGGGGACCGCCCTCCAGCAGGATGGAGCCGATCCCGGCGGCGCCGAGCTGGTCCAGCGCCGACACCACCCGGGCGGGCTCGTTCTCCCCCGTGGCCACGATGACGTCGGCCCCGTGCGCCTCCAGAGCGTCGGTGGCCGCGCGCGGCGCGGCCCGGGAGACAACCACCGTCAGCGGGATCTGGCGGGCGTCGCGCACGAGCTGTGCGTCGAGCGGCAGGCGCCCCAGCGAGTCGAACACGACCCGCCGCGGCTGCCGGGCGACCCCGGGGATCCTGGCGGTCAGGAGCGGGTCGTCGGCCAGTGCGGTGCCCACACCGACGGCGACGGCATCACACTCGGCGCGCCAGTGGTGGGCGCGCTCGCGGCTGGCCTCGCCCGAGATCCACTTGGAGTCGCCCCGATGGGTGGCGACCTTGCCGTCGAGCGTCATCGCCGACTTGAAGAGGATCCACGGCCGGCCGGTGCGGGCACGCTTGCGAAACGGCTGGTTGAGCAGCCGGGCGCGGTCGGCGAGATCGCCGTCGTCGAGCACGACATCCACGCCGTCGTCACGCAGGATGCCCAGCCCACGGCCCGAGGCATGCTCGGAGGGATCGTCGGAGGCGACCACCACGCGGAGGATTCCGGCCTCCCGGATGGCGTCGGTGCACGGCGGGGTACGGCCGTGGTGACAGCACGGCTCCAGCGACACATACAGGGTGGCCCCGGCCAGGTCGTGATCCCCGGCCGCCCGGATGGCCTCGACCTCCGCGTGGGGCGCTCCCAGTTCCCGGTGATACCCCTCGCCGATGGGCCCCTCGCCATTGGCGATCACCGCGCCCACCAAGGGGTTGGGGCTGACCCTGCCGCGGCCCTGCTCCGCGATCTCGATCGCGCGAGCCAGGTGGCGGCGATCGGTATCGGCGATGGTTGTCATTTGTGCTTCGGAGCATAGTTCGGGGCACATTTACCGCTCATAAGTCGGTAGACGCTCAGCTCGGGGCCGGGCCGCGCGTACTGGCTGGGGTAGTAGTCGATCGACCAGTCGAAGCTGAACGGGACGGCCCGGTTGCCCTTGGCGAATGGGCTGATGTGGAACATCAGACGGGCCTGGTTGGAGAGCGCGGCGTAGTAGGCGATCGCTGCCGGGGCGATCTTCGGCTGCGCGAACGAGCGTCCCGCCTGCAGCGACCCGATCACCACCCAGCAGTAGCCGCCATCGGCGTACTCCTGAAGCAACTCGGGGCGCAGCGTCCGCTCGTACTCGTCGATCGCGACGTAGCGGTGCTCACCGGGCGGCAGGTGGTTGCCCTTGGCGTCAACGTCGGTGATGTACGGATTCCACAGCTGCCAGCGCGCACCGCTGGTCGTCGAGGCCAGCGAGCGGCCGATGTCCTGCCCCCAGTCGTTGGAGGTCACGGGCTCCACCACCACCTTGGCCCCGGCCGGCACGTGGGTCACCATCCAGGCTCGGGTCAGGTTGCGCGTGTCGGCGCGCGAGAGGACGACGTCGTTGTGGACGACGGTGGCCACGCTCTGGCCCAGCATCACCACCGCGACCCCAGCGGCGGCCAGCACCACCGGCATGCCGCGCGTCCGGATCAGCCAGCGCGCCGCCTCCACCGCGCCGTAGCCGGCGAGCAGGGCGATGATTCCGAAGACCGGCATCAGCCACCGGCCGAAGTAGCGCTGCTGATCGCCCATGAACATGATGAAGGCGATCAGCGCGGGCAGCAGCACCATCGCCAGCGCCAGGCGACGGCGCACGACGAGCATCGCGCTTCCGGCCAACGCCGCGATCGACGGCGCCCAGCCCAGCCCCCAGGTGAACGTCCACACGTAGAAGGCGGTCCCGCTGGCGGCGGTGGTGCCGAGCTTCTCAGGGTCAGACCCACCCGCCAGTCCCTGCTGGGTCGTCACCCCGGCGTGAAAGGCCGCGAAGTCCAGCACCGAGTAGGGGTTGGCGGCGATGAAGGCCAGGACCGCGCATCCCAGGGCCAGCACGAGCCGGCGCAGGGCCTTCAGCGGCGCCCCGCCGGCGCCGTCGCAGATGGCGGCGGCGGCGAGACACACCGCGGTGATCGCGCCGGTGTACTTGGTGGCACCGGCGAGCCCGATGCCGATCCCGGCGATCACATAGTCGCGCCGCGCCCCGTTGCGCAGCACCCCCGCCACGCCGTAGAGCGAGAGCGCCACCGGGGCCAGGGCCGGCACGTCGTTGAGCGCCAGGTGGCTGTAGAAGATCGGCAGGAAGGCCAGGCCGAAGATCGCGGCACCCAGCAGGGCCGCCGTCTTGTTGAAGAGCCGCTCGCCGGCCAGGTACGTCAGCCAGACCGCCGCGGTGCCGAGCACCGCCGCGACGACCCGGGCCACCACGAACACCTCCGTCGGGTCAGAGACGTAGGCGCGCCGCACCGCGTCCGGACCCCCGAACCACAGCTCGAAGACGAAGTGCAGCAGGTAGGAGTACGCGGGCGGGTTGAGAAAGTACTGGGGGTTGTAGTCATGCGAGAAGAACGCAATCGCCGGCGGAACGAAATGGGTGGCCTCATCGGAGTTGTAGCTGTAGGGGAGTCCCTGCTTGACCCCCCACAGCCGCAGCGCCAGCGTGGCAGCGAGCAGCAGCCACAGCAGCGGCCGGTGCAGGTCGCGCCGGCGACCGTCCGTGGGCCGAATCCAAGCACCGCGACGGCGGCCTGACGATGGCGGCGACACCGCAAGCCGACGGGGTGGCTCGGGCGTGCGTGCCGTTGCCGTGTCCATCTTCATGTACGAGTATCCCGCTACCGTGTGATGAACAGCGCGCCCCCACGGAGCATTGACTCGTCCGCACGCCCTCGGCGGCGCGATCTCGGCGGTAGGGCGCGCCTGAGGACCATGAAGCTGATCATCCAGATCCCCTGTTTCAACGAGGAAGCGCAGCTGCCCGAGACGCTGTCGCACCTGCCGCGCGAGATCGAGGGGGTCGACGCGGTCGAGTGGCTGATCATCGACGACGGGTCCACCGACGCCACCATCGAGACCGCGCGCGCCCACGGCGTCGACCACATCGTCAAGCTCACCAACCACAAGGGGCTGGCCGCGGGCTTCCAGGCGGGCCTCGATGCCGGTCTGAAGCTCGGCGCCGACGTCATCGTCAACACCGACGCCGACAACCAGTACGACGGGCGCGACATCCCCAAGCTGGTGGCCCCGATCCTGCGCGGGGAAGCCGACATGGTGATCGGCGACCGCCAGGTGGACTCCAACGAGCATTTCTCGCACTCCAAGCGCCGCCTGCAGCGGCTGGGCTCCTGGGTGGTGCGTCAGGCCTCCTCCACCGAGGTCCCCGACACCACCTCGGGCTTTCGCGCCTACAACCGTGAGGCCGCGCTGCAGATGCAGGTGGTCTCCAAGTTCACGTACACGCTGGAGACGATCATCCAGGCCGGCAAGCTGCTGGTGGCGATCGACCACGTTCCCATCCGGACCAACGCCAAGACCCGCGAGTCCCGGCTGTTCCCGTCGATCCCCGCCTACATCCGCCGCAACGGTCTGTCGATCTTCCGGATCTATTCGCAGTATGAGCCGCTGCGGGTGTTCTGGGGCGCGGCGGTGGTCATGGCGATCGCCGCCCTGGCGTTCTTCCTGCGCTTTCTGATCCCGTTCATCGCAAATGGCGGCCACGCCGGCCACATCCAGTCGCTGATCTTCGGTGCGGTGCTGTTCAACGCCGCCATGCTCCTCGGCGCGCTCGGGGTGCTCGGCGATCTGCTGTCCGCGCAGCGGATCATGCTCCAGCGCACCTTCGAGCGGGTGCGGCGAATCGAGCTCCAGCTCGGCGTCGAGCCCTCGCACTATGAGCCGGGCGCGCCCGCCCCGCCAGGGGCCGGGCAGGCAGATTCCGCCGGGGCCGCTCCCGGGGGTCGACCGGGTCCGGATCCCGCGCCGGGCGATCGCCAGGCGGTGAAGGTATGAGTTCGGGCGCCGCGGTGCCGACGGGCAACACCTACGACAAGTACGGCTCGACCAACCCCGTCGTGCGGCGCCTGATGGCCGGGTTCGAGCGGACGCTGGACGACCTGTTCAGGATCGCGGCCCCCGCGACGATCCTGGACGTCGGGTGTGGCGAGGGCGTGCTGACCGAGCAGTGGGCCGACCGGATAGATCCGGCCCCACCCACCCGCATCGTGGGAATCGATCTGGAGGATCCCAAGCTGGGGGCCGAATGGGCCAGGCGCCGGCGACCGAATCTGACGTTCGCCGCGATGGAGGTCGAGCACCTGGCCTTTGCCGACGGCGAGTTCGAGCTCGTGGCGGCCACCGAGGTCCTCGAGCACGTCCGCCAGCCCCAGCTGGCCTTGACCGAGATGGCACGCGTCGCCAGCCGATACCTGCTCGTATCCGTCCCCCACGAGCCGTGGTGGCGGATGCTCAACATGGCGCGCGGCGCCTACCTGCGGGAGCTGGGCAACACCCCCGGTCACCTCAACCACTGGACCCGCCGCTCGTTCGTGAACCTGCTCGGCCGCTACGGCGAGGTGACGGAGATCCGCGCACCGTTCCCGTGGACGATGCTCCTCGTGCGAGTCCACGCGTGAGCTCGACCACGACGGCGCCGTCCGGCGGTCCTGCGCCGGCCGGCGACGATGGTGGCCGCGCCGGGAGCGACCCGCCGGCGAAGTCGTTCGCCTCGGGCGCGCGTGTCCTGACCGTCGGGATCGCCTCCACCGGGATCTTCACCTTCCTGTACCTGGCCACCTCGAGCCACGTGCTGGACGCCTCCTCCTACAGCCGCATCTCGCTGTGCTGGGCGATCATGTTCGTGATCCTCTCGGTGATCTACCGGCCGATCGAGCAGCTGCTCTCGCGTACCATCGCCGACCGCCGCGCCCGCGGGCTGCACGGCCATCCGCTGCGCGTCCCGGCGGCCATCCAGTTCGGCTTCGCCGTCGTGTTCCTGATCGTGGCGCTCGTGCTCCGCCACGAGATCCAGCAGGGCATGTTCGACGGCTCGGCCACGCTGTACTGGATCCTCGTCGTCGGCGTCCTGGCCTACGCGGGCAGCTACTTCGCCCGCGGCTGGCTGGCCGGCCAACAGCGCTTCGCCCTCTACGGCGGCCTCGTGTTCCTGGAGTCCACCTCGCGCTTCCTGTTCCCGCTGGCGGTGGCGATCGGGATCGGCTCCGGGCAGGGAGCCGTCGGGCTGGGTATGGCGGTCGCGCCGTTCGCGTCGCTCTCGGTGATGCCCTTCGCGTTTCGCCGGATCCGAGTTCGCGCGTCCTCGGCGGGCGCCGCATCGCCCGACGTGGACACCCCGGTCGCCGCGGAGGCTGTGGTTGCCGCCGACGCTGTCGGCGCCGGCGAGGGACCGGCCCAGGCTCAGCTCGAGGAGTCCGGCGCGGATCTGACGATGCGCCACGGCGCCGGCTTTGCCGTGTCGGTGGTGGGGATCATGTTCTCCGAGCAGATGCTCATGAACGCCGGGGTCCTGATCGTCGCCACCAAGGCCGGGGGCGCCAACCTCACCACCGGCATCGTCGGCTTCGTCTTCAACGTCATGCTGATCGTGCGTGCGCCGCTGCAGCTCTTCCAGGCGATCCAGACCTCGATCCTCCCCCACCTGGCCGGGCTGGAGGCACGCGAGAGCGGCGCCGAGTTTCACAAGGCGATCCGCACCACAGTCCTGATCATCGCCGTCTTCGGTCTGGCGGTCGCGGTCGGCCTGTTGGCCGTCGGTCCGCCGGTGATGACCGCCCTGCTGGGCAGCAAGGGCTTCGCCTACGGCCGCCTCGGGCTGGCCGCGGTGGGGCTGGGCATGGGGCTGCACCTCATCTCGGGCACGCTCAATCAGGCCGCGCTGGCGCGGGGCCGGGCCGCCGCCGCCGCGGTGGCCTGGCTGATCTCCGCAGGGCTGTTCGTGGCCTACGTGGCCACGGGCGGGGGGACCGAGCACGCCGAGGTCACGCGGGTGGAGATCGGGTACCTGGGCGCGACGGCGGTGCTCACGGTGCTGTTGTGGCTGCTGTATCGGCGGGGGCCGGCCGCGTCGGCGTCACCACTGCTGACTCCTCGCGCGAACTGAGGCCCGCGCCGTGTACGGCGGCTGGAGAGGGTGGGCTGGGCGATGGCACCGCGGTGGCGACGGCACCGCGGTGGCGACGGCACCGCGGTGGCGACGAGATCCTGAAGCCACAGATCGCTCACGGTGCTGGTCCCCAATGTGCGATCCACGACCCCGGTCATGTTGAAGCCACAGATCGCACACGCCCGAGACGGCCGGTGCGATCCAGGGCTTCAATCGGCGCGAGCGGCAGACCGCGACTACACCGCGCCCGCAGCGGCCCGGATCCGCTCGTAGGCGGCGGCCGGATCGCGTGAGCCGAACACCGCCGACCCGGTGACCAGCAGATTGGCGCCGGCCTGAACCACGGGACCGACGGTCTGCTCGTGGATGCCGCCGTCGACCTCCAGGGCCACCTCGCCCGGAAGCTCGTCGCGCATGCGCTCCAGCTTGCTCAGCGAGTTGGGGATGAACGCCTGGGCGCCCCAGCCCGGGTTGACGCTCATGCACAGCGCCAGGTCGAGCGTCTCGCGGGCGACCTCGTGCAGGCTGTCGATCGGGGTGGCCGGGGTCAGTGCGGCCCCCGCGGTGCAGCCGGCGTTGCGGATCTCGTCCAGCGTGTAGTGCACGTGCGGGGTGGCCTCGACGTGGATCGTGATGCTGTCGGCCCCGGCCTTGGCGATATCGGGGACGTGGCGCTCGGGCCGCTCGACCATCAGGTGGACGTCGAGGATGGCGCCGGCGTCGTGGACGAGGTCGGCGAGGGCGGAGACGACGACGGCGCCGAAGGTGATCGGCGGGACGAAATGGCCATCCATGACGTCGACGTGAATGACTCGCGCGCCCGCCGCCAGCACCTCGGAGACCTGGGAGCCCAGCTTGGAGAAGTCCGCCGAGAGGATCGACGGCGCCACCCGCCGCTCACGCAGCAGCGCGGCGTGCTCGAGCGCCATCGCTACACCTCCTGGAGCATGCTGCCCTGGCAGTGGTTGCACTCGACGATGGCCGTGCTGGACATGCGCACGATCGTGGAGTGCTCGCCGCAGTTGGGGCACACCGAGACCAGCTCAAAGCGCCGCATGCAGTAGACGCAGCGGTAGTTGCCCGGCACGGCGGTCGGCCGCAGCCACGGCTCCCCGCACCCCGGGCACTCAGGGCCTAGCTTGGGCGCTGGCTCGCTCATTACTCGAAGACTAACCGTCCCGTGGTCGTTCGGTCATCGCCCCACCCGAACGGTCAGGCGCGCCGCAGCCGAGCGATGAAGAACCCGTCGGTGCTGTCGGCGTCGGGCGCGAGTTGCGTGGGGGGGTCGGCCTCCCAGCCGGAGTGGCCGGCCAGGAAGGCATCGATCACTCCCTGGCACTCCGCCCGGGAGATCGTGCACACCGAGTAGACCAGAGTGCCGCCCGGGCGGGTGGCAGCGGCGCCGGCGGCGAGGATGCGGGCCTGCTGGGGCGCAAGGTCGGCGATCCGCTCGGGGCTGGTGCGCCAGCGCAGATCCGGTCGCGACTGCAGCGTTCCCAGCCCGCTGCAG
>JBAQGP010000653.1:0-10714 GCA_049287845.1 Solirubrobacteraceae bacterium
GCCCTGGCGGCTCGACCCGGACACGAGCAGGATCGTCACGGTGGATGACGTGGACACGAACGGGAGGATAAGCACGACGGTCTGTGCGAGCATGAGCGGCCATGGGTGAAATCAGCCTCACCGGCGAGCTGGTGGCCCGCGGCCCCGCGGCCGCGTTCGTCCTGGACGACGACCAGGTCGCCACGGTGGGCGAGGGCGCCAAGCGCTTCCCGGTCGTCGCCGTTGTCAACGGCTACACGTGGCGCACGAGCGTCGCGCGGATGGGCGGCGAGTTCCTCGTCGGCCTCAACAAAGAGGTGCGTACCCACGCGGGTGTCGCGGCCGGTGACACGGTGACGCTCGAGCTCAGGCTCGACATCGAGCCGCGCACCGTCGAGGTCCCACCCGCCCTCGCCGAGGCGCTGGACGCCGACCCCGAGGCCCAGGCGACATTCGAGGGGCTGGCGTTCACCCACCGCAAGGAGTTCGCGCGCTGGATCGAGGAAGCCAAGCGCGACGACACCCGTGCGCGCCGCGTCAGCCAGGCGCTCGACATGATCCGCACCGGGCGTACGCGCAGCTAGCGATTTAGTTGCCCGCGTGGCGGGTACGGCTCTGTAGCAAAGAGGTCAGGAGAGACCATGGAGCCCGTTTCTGGTCAGGGGTCGGCCGCCTCCCGGCGCCGGCCTGGTCCACTTGCGCGCCTGGACCGAATCCCGGTTTGGCCATATGAGAAGCGCCTGTTGTGGGTAGTCGGTGCCGGCTACTTCTTCGCCTTCTTCGACATCGTCACCATCTCGTTCGCGCTGCCGGTGATCGCGACGCAGTTCCACGTCTCCAAGGGCGCGGTCACGCTGTCGGTGACCAGCAGCCTCATCGGCTACATCATCGGAGCTTTCGCCGACAGCCAGGTCGCAGACAAGTGGGGCCGCCGCCTCAGCCTGGCCGTCTCGGTGACCCTGTTCTCCGTCGGCACCGCGCTGGCCGCTGTGAGCTGGAACGTGGCCAGCCTCATCGCCTTCCGTTTCATCTCGGGCCTGGGCATCGGTGCGGAGATCGCCGCCGTGACCACCTACCTGGCGGAGATCTCGCCCGCTCCGCTACGCGGCCGCTATACGAGCTGGGCCACCACGGCCGCCTACGCGGGGTTCGCGGTCGTGCCCTTCGTGGCCCGCTTCCTCGTGCCCAACTACGCGGGCGGCTGGCGGATCCTCTTCGGCATCGGGGCGCTGGGCGGGCTCACCATCCTCTTCATGCGCCGCGGGATTCCCTCGTCGCCGCGGTGGTTGGTCTCTCAGGGCCGCACCGAGGAGGCCGCCGAGATCGTCACCGAGGCTGAGGCCACCGCCCGCGAGAACCTCGACGCGCACGAGGAGCTGCCGGCACCCGAACAGGTCGCCGAAGAACCGGCCGCCGAGGCGTTCCCGGTCAAGGCGCTGCTGCGCCCCCCGATGGCGCGCCGGCTCTTCCTGTTCATCGGCATCTGGTTCGTCTACTACGTCGGCAACTACGGGTGGCTGACCCTCGCCCCCACGCTGCTCACCGACAAGGGCTACAGCCTCGCCGACAGCACCACCTATCTGATCGTGTCCGGGATCGGCTTCCTCGCCGGGGCGTTTGCCACCACCCGTTTCAGCGACCGCTTCGAGCGCAAGTACTCTGCGGCCCTCTTCGCGGTCGCGTGGGCGATCTCGCTGCTTGTGATCGGCTTGGCCGTGTCCCCCACCGTGATCGTCGTGTTCGGCTTCATCGCCTCGGCCACCGTCGGGCTGCTCGTGCCGCTGCTCTACACCTACACCGCCGAACATTTCCCCACCAACGCCCGCGCGACCGGCGTGGCCCTCACCGACGGGCTGGGGCACATCGGCGGCGCGCTGGCCCCGGTCATCGTGCTCGGCGCCAACTCGGCGTGGGGGTTCTCGGGCGCCTTCATCGTCATGGCGGCCACCGGCGTGCTCACCGCAGCGCTCATCCTGCTCGGCATCCAGGCCACCGGCCGCTCACTGGAGACGGCCACCGCCGCATGAGCCGGCCACCAGCCGCGTGAGCCGGCCACCAGCCGTGTGAGCCGGCCACCGCCGCGTGAGCCCGTTACCCAGCCGGCCCAGCCGGCCGAGCCGGCCGAGCCGGCCGATTGAACTACGATGCCCGCGATGACCGCGGCCCTCTCCATCGGCTGGATCGGCACCGGCGTGATGGGCGGCCCGATGGCGGGACATCTCCTGGACCGCGGCCATGACCTCGCGGTGTTCAACCGCACCCGCCGCCGCGCCGACTCGCTGCTTGAAGCCGGGGCTCAGTGGCGCGACTCCCCGGCGGAGCTCGCCCGAGACGTCGACGTGATGGTCACCATGCTCGGCACCCCGGCCGACGTACGCGACATCCTCCTCGGCGAGGGCCGGGTGCTGGAGTCGATGCGCGACGGATCGCTGCTGATCGACATGACCACCAGCGAGCCATCGCTGGCGGTGGAGATCCATGGAGCGGCCAAGGCCAGAAACGTGGGAGCGCTGGACGCGCCGGTGTCCGGTGGCGATGTCGGCGCCCGCAACGGAACGCTCGTGATCATGGTCGGCGGCGACAGGGATGTCTTCGCGCGCGCAAAGCCTGTGTTCGAGCCACTGGGCAAGACCGTCGAGCTCCAGGGCGAGGCCGGCGCGGGCCAGCACACCAAGATGGTCAACCAGCTCGCCATCGCGGCCGGGATGATCGGCGTGTGCGAGGCGCTGATCTACGGGCATCGCGCCGGACTGAACCTCGACAAGACGCTCGAGACGATCGCCGGGGGCGCCGCAGGCTCGTGGTCGCTGTCCAACTACGGCCCGCGCCTGCTCAAGGGGGACCTCGAGCCGGGGTTCAAGGTGGACCATTTCATCAAGGACCTCGGGATCGCCCTCGCCGAGGCACGGCGAATGAACGTGGTTCTGCCCGGAGCCGCCCTGGCCGAGCAGCTCTACGTCGGCGTACGCAGCCAGGGCCTCGGGCAGAAGGGCACCCAGTCTCTCGCCGTGGTTCTCGCGCAGCTTGCCCGCGCCGATTGGCCGCCGCGCTAGAGACTGCTCGGCTACCCGTCCGTCCCCCCACGGGCGTCCGCGCCCCGACGTTCGTCCGTCCCACGCGCCAGCGCGCAAGTCCCGGCGCGCGGCGCCCGATACCCAGAGCGACATGCGTGTCGCCGCTCTTCATCATCTCTCCAAGACCGCCGCCCAGCCCGGTGAGCCCGCCCCGATCATCGACGCGGAGTCCGAGCTGGTCGTCGCACGCCTCGTGCGCTGCGAGTGCCGCAGCTGCGGAGCCCACACCAACGCCATCGCGACGACGGGCACGGCTGCGACCTGCCCCAACTGCGGCGCCCCGGGCATCGTGCCGGTCGAGGGCGCCGGGCTGATCCTCCCGGTAGAACCGGCCGGCCGGTAATCGGCTAGCGCCCAGGCTGTGCCGGCGCCAGCACGCCGGCGGCTTCCAGCTCGCGTCGCAGCGCCTCGGGCGACTCAAACAGGATGGTCGGCATGCCGAGGGACCGCGCGGCGGCGATGTTGCGCGGGCTGTCGTCGATCATCAGCGTCGAGGCGGGCGTCAGGCCGTAGCGCTCGAACAGGATCTGGAAGATCCGCGCGTCGGGCTTGATCACCCCCTCCGACGAGGACACGACGGTGCCCTCGAACCACCGCAGGAAGTCGTAGCGCTCCCGCCTCAGCGGATAGGTGTGGGCCTCCATGTTCGTGAGCGCGAACAGGCGCACCGAGCCGTCCTTCATGAGCTCGCGCAGGATCTCCACGGTCCCGTCGATCGGGCCGCCGACCATCTCCTCGGTGCGCGTGCCCCACGCCCAGATGTGCTCGGCGTGCTCGGGATGCTCTGCCGCGAGCTGCGCGCAGGTGACCTCGAAGGGCACGCCCCGATCATTGGCTTCGTGCCACTGCATCGTGCACACGTCGCGCAGGAAGCGCTCCATCGCCGCCTCGTCGTCAAACAGCTTGCGATACAGATAACGGGGGTTCCAATCCAGCAGGACGCCGCCCAGGTCGAAGATGGCGGCGTCGATCGATCCCCTGCGCGCGGCGGTCATACGGTTAAGCGTCGCCGATCTCGGGCAAACTAGCGCGGTGCCCGAACCCCCACCCCCGGAGCGCGGGATTCGCGCGGCCGTGATCGAGCCGGCGCTGGACGCCGTCCGCGACCGTGCGCCGGAGAGCGTCGAGGTCCTGCTCATCGACGACAGCCTCGATTTGCAGACCGTCGACTTCATCGTGCCCGGATCGGTCCATCCCGACATCATCGAGCAACTAACCGCGCTGACCCGCCTGGCCGTTGTGCAGGTGCTGTCGGCCGGAACCGATTGGGTCGAGCCATACGTCCCGCCTCAGGCGACCCTGTGCAGCGCCCGTGGCGCCCGCGATGCGCCGGTGGCCGAATGGGTGATAGCGGCCCTGCTCGGCGTCACCTCGCGGCTGCTGGAATGCGCACGAATCCAGACCTGGACCAAGGGCGGCCTTGTCGACCTCGGCGGTTGGAGGGTGGTGATCATTGGGATGGGCTCGATCGGACGCCGAGTGCAGCAGTACCTGGCCCCCTTCGGGACCGAGGTGATCGGCGTCGCATCACACGCGCGTGAAGATGTCCACGGCATCGATGAGCTGCCCGCGCTCCTGCCTGACGCCGACGCGGTCGTGGTGCTGGCGCCGCTGACCGACGCGACTCGGGGTCTCATCGGCGCCGCCGAGCTCGCCGCCATGCACGACGGTGCGGTCCTCGTCAACGCCGCCCGCGGTCCGGTGGTCGACACCGAAGCGCTCGTCGCCGAGGTGACGACGGGCCGCCTGCGTGCGGTACTCGACGTCACCGATCCCGAGCCTCTGCCCGACGACCACCCGCTGTGGAGGGCCCCCGGGGTCGTGTCGATCACGCCCCACATCGCCGGTGACTCACCGGCCGGCAACGCCCGTGCCGCCGAGCTGGCCGGCGAGCAGCTCGCCCGCTGGTGCGCCGGCGAGGAGCTTCACAACATTGTTCGTCGCGGCACCGGCTGAGCACCGAACGGCCGTGGGACGGACGCACCGATAGGCACACTACGGTCACAACGAGATGAGCACCGCCTCTCAGCCGCAGGCCAAGCGCCCGTTGCGCACCCCGGTGGCGGTGTCCCGGGCGGTCCGCGAGGCGGCCCGGTTCGACCGCAAGCTCGTGTCCTTCGACGCCGGGCTGCTGGCCGCGGTGCCGGTGGTGGCGGTCCTCACCATCGGGATCGCGATCGGCAATCCGGTGTGGGGAGTCACAATGGGCGCCGGAGCGATGCTCGTCGGCATCGCCTGGCGGGTCACAGGTGGCCGCCCACCGCTGGCGCTCATGGCGACCGACGCCGTCGGCATGGCGTTCTCCACGTTCGTCGGCTGTGTCACCGGCTCGGTGACGGGGTTGCACATCGCGGTCCTGTGCCTGTGGGGGCTCATGGCAGGACTGCTGGTCTCGATCGGCAACCGCGCCGGCGCCGTCGGGACGCAGTCGATGATCGCCCTCATCGTGTTCGGGCGCTTCAGCCAACCGGCCGATCAGGCGCTGGGGCTGGCCACCCTCGTGCTCACCGGCGGCCTGGCCCAGGTGGGGTTCCTCACCATCGTCCGCTGGCCGTTGCCGCTGCGCAATCAGCGGGCGGCCACCGCGGGTGCCTACCGCGCACTGGCCTCGCTGGCTGCCGCATCCGACAACGCGTCGTCGCTGCCCGCGGCCGCGGCGGTCGACGAGGCCGACGCGAGCCTGGCCTCCCCCGCGCTCTTCGGAGACGCCGCAATCACGACGCTGCGCAGCCTCGTCAACGAGGCGTACCGATTGCGCGTGCAGATCATGGCGATCCACGCGCTGCTTCGTCAGCTGCGCGTCGCCGGGGACGAGGCAGCCGGCGCCCCCGAGAGCCCGGCACGACGCGCCCTCGTCGTGACCGCTGCCGCTCTGGACACCGCCGCGCTGGCCATCCAGGGCGACGAGGACGCCTTCGCGCGACTGCTGCTGCGCAGCGCCGAGCTCGATGCCGAGGTCGAGGCCTACGGCGGCGGCGACCCGAGGTCGCCGGCGGTGCACATGAACCGCCGGCTGGCCGCGTTGGCCGGCCAGGTTCGCGCCGTCGCCGCTCTCTCACCGGCCGCGGGCGTGGGCGGCGGCCTGCGCACCCGCCGGCCGTACCGGCGCACCAATCATCCGATCCAGCGCCTGCGGGCCGACCTCGAGCAGCTGCGGGCCAACATGTCGATCCACTCCCCGGCGGGGCGTCACGCGCTGCGCCTGGGCGTGGTCGTCCCGGTGGCCGCGCTCATCGCGCGCGAGCTGCCGCTGCAGCGCGGCTACTGGATGGTGGTGGCCGCGGCGACGATCCTGCGTCCCGAGTTCGGGGCGACCTTCACGCGGGGTGCCGAGCGAGCGCTCGGCACCTGCCTGGGCGTCGCGTTGGCTGGGGCCATCGCGGTCACGCTCCACCCGGCAGGCGGGGTGACCATCGTCCTGGTCGGCGCGCTCGCCTGGGCCGGCTATTCGCTGTTCCCGGCGAGCTTCGCGGTCGGGTTCGGGTTCATCACGGCCCTGGTGGTCTTCCTGCTCAACGCGGTGAGCCCCGACACCCTCGCGACGGCGACCGACCGGCTGGTCGACACCCTCGTGGGTGGTGCCATCGGCCTGCTCGCGTACGCGCTCTGGCCGACGTGGGCCCACACCTCGGCGTGGCAGTCCCTGGCCGACCTGGTGAGCGCCGAGCGCGCCTACGTGGCCGGCGTCCTGGGCGCGGCGGCCGAGGGCCGGCACCCCGGCGACCAGCGGATGCGCGAGCTGGCGCGACGGGCACGCCTGGACCGCACGACCGCCGAGTCCACTGTCGCCCGGTCCCTGTCTGAGCCGAGCACACGGCAGATCGACGCCTCCCAGAGCCAGCGGGCCCTGGCAGCCCTGCGGCGGCTGGTAGAGGCGGCGCACGTGCTGCGACTCGACGCCCAGGACGAGCGCGACCGTCGGCCCCAGCCGGAGCTGCGCCCGCTCCAGAATGGGATCGACGAGGTGCTGGGCGAGGTGGAGGCGAGCCTCCGGGCGCGCCCGCAGCAAGAGCCCGCGCCGCGTGAGCTGCCCGACATCCGGGCCCGCTTCGAGGCCTTCCAACGCGCGTGCGGCGACGACGACGACGCCCTGGCGTTGCTGGCCGAGCTCGACGAGATCGTGGACGCGACCAACAGCCTGGCCGCCGCGGCCGGGCTGGAGAGCTGTGACGAGGACGATCCCCCCGAGGCCTGACCCGCGCCAGTCTCTTTCCACCAGATGGTGGAGTTCGCAACAATTCGCGCATGACCACTTTTCCCGATTCACATAGCGACCTGCTCGATGCGCAGTTCGCCACGCTGGCGACCGTGGGTAAGGACGGCGTCCCCCAGCAGACCGAGGTCTGGTTTCTGCATGACGGCGGTGAGCTCAAGCTCTCGCTCAACGACGCCCGGCTGAAGACCCGCAACCTCCAAAAGCGCCCGCAGTGCAGCCTGATGGTGCTGGATGTGGCGAACCCGTACCGCTACCTCGAGGTGCGGGGCACGGCCGAGCTGACGCCCGACGAGGACTATGCATTCGCCGACAAGGTCGGAGCCAAGTACGACGCCGACCTCAAAGTCCACGACAACCCGGGCGAGAGCCGAGTGGTGGTGACGATCGTGCCCGCGAACGTCTACGCGGTGAATATGGGCGGTTAGGGCGTCTCGCCCAGGGTCGGTGGTTAGGGCGTCTCGCTCAGGGCGGGCTGCCACCCGATCGCCGGCGCGATGTGCCGCGCGATCGTCTCGAGCATCTGCGCGTTGTATTCGACGCCGAGCTGGTTGGGGACGGTGAGCAGGAGGGTGTCGGCGTCGCGAACCGCGGCGTCGGCGCTCAGCTCCTGGGCGATGACGTCGGGCTCGCCGGTGTAGCTGCGGCCAAAGCGCGCCAGGACGCCCTCGAGCACGCCCACCTGGTCCTCGCCGGGCAGCCCCGCGCGGCCGCCGAAGTAGCGCCGGTCCTCATCGGTGACGATCGGCAGGACGCTCCGGCTGACCGAGACACGCGGCGTCCGCTCCCACCCGGCCTTGGCCCAGGCTTGGCGAAACCACCGGATCTGCTCGGCCTGGAGCTCGTCGAAGGGCACGCCGGTGTCCTCGACGAGCAGGGTCGAGCTCATCAGGTTCATGCCCTGCTCGGCGGTCCACACAGCGGTCTGGCGGGTGCCCGATCCCCACCAGATCCGCTCGGGCAGTCCGGGCGAGTGCGGCTGGATGGGCAGCATCCCGGCCGATCCGGTCATCCGGACGTCGGCGGGGACCACGCCCGCCCCGGCGATGGCGGAGCGAAACAGGCGGGTGTGGTTGCGGGCCATGTCCGCGTCGGTGGTGCCCTCGGCCGGCACGTAGCCGAACGCCTCCGAGCCGCGCAGCGCCGGCTCGGGTGAGCCGCGGCTGATTCCGAGCTGCATCCGCCCGCCGCTGATGAGGTCGGCCGCGGCCGCCTCCTCGGCCATGTAGAGCGGGTTCTCATAGCGCATGTCGATCACGGCGGTGCCGATCTCAATCCGGCTGGTCCGGGCGGCGATCGCGCTCAGCAGGGGGAAGGGCGAGCCGAGCTGGCGGGCGAAGTGATGGACGCGGACGAACGCGCCGTCAAGCCCGATCTCCTCGGCGGCCACGGCCAGCTCGATCGTCTGGCGTAAGGCGTCCTGCGCGGTCTGCGTGCGCGAGCCGGGCACGGGTTGCCAGTGGCCGAAGGAGAGAAAGCCGATGCGCTTCACCCTCCCGATGCTAGGAGCGAGGCGCGCAGGGCTGAAGCGGTCCGCTATTCGGACTGGCGGCCGAGCGTGGCCACGAAGCGTTCGATGCGGCGGCGCTCCTCGTCTGACAGCCGCCCCGCGGCGGCCACGAGCAGGGTCATCGGACCGCGATCGCGCGCCCACGCCGTGACGCCATCGCCAAAGCCGGCGCCGACCCACACCAGCGGCAGATTCTCGGCATAGGCCATCACCGTCTGCTCCTGGCGCTGAGCGGAGTCCTCGCCGCGCATGAGCGGGACGCTGACCAACCCGAGATCGTGGGCGACGCCGTTGATCGCATCCAGCCCGCCGTCGCCGGACAGCAGCGCGATCTCACCGTCGCGAAGCATCTCCCGCGCCCAGCCCGACGGGGCCCCGGCGAGAGCGTCGGGAGCGCATACGAAGCGAAAGCTCGGCTCGGCCATCAGAACCGCACGCTAGCGGCTTTGCAGCAGCCGGGGGAGCTCGCGCATGTCGCCAAACAGCGTCGTCCCCGGGCCCTCGAGCATCCGCGCGGGCGTGACGCTGCCCGTGTAGCCGAATACTCGCATCTCCGCTGCCCGCGCCGCCTGGACCCCGTACTGGCTGTCCTCCACCACCGCGCAGGCGGCCGGACTGACGCTCATCTGCCGGGCCGCGTGCAGGAACAGGTCGGGGGCAGGCTTGCCGTTGGGTACCTCGGCGGCGCTGAAGATCCGTCCCGCGAAGCGCTCGTAGAGCCCGGTGAGCCGCAGTTTGTGGTCCAGGCGATCAGGTTCGCTGCTGGAGGCCACACACGTGCGCGCCGTGATCTGGTCAAGGGCCTCCTCGATCCCGTCGATGGGCTCCAGCTCCTGCGCGTAGACCTCGTCGAACATGGCCCGCGAACGCGCCTCGAAGTCCTCGGGCAGCGGATGGCCGAGATGCGCCTCGATCGCGTCGCGCGTCACCGACGGTGAGCGACCGACGAAGCGGTCGATGATCTCCTCCTCGGACATCGACATACCGAACTCGGCGAAGATGATCGCGTCGATCCGGATGGCGAGGGGCTCGCTGTCCACCAGGACGCCGTCGCAGTCGAAGATGACCAGCTCGAGGTGGCCGTTGCGTGCGCACACGCGCTCGAACATACACACGCCCCCGTCAGCGGCGCCCCGAGCAGGGGCGCGCCGAGCGCTCAGCTGGGGGTGCCGACCACCAGGCGCAGCCCGACGTCGCACTCGTCGAGCTCGCGCAGATGGCCATGCCGGCGGTCCCACTCCCCACTGTTCAGATCGCGCTCCAGCGCCTGGACCACACGGTCCACCGTCTCCTCCGGCGTGCGGGCAAAGCCCGAGGTGGCGTTGCGCGCGTCGCGATCGAGGACGCGCTCGGGATGGGCCCAGAAGGAGCCGAACATCCAATCCGGTGAGTCGCGGTGGACCGGCAGCGTCTGCACCTCGACGGCACCGCCCAGCCACGCCGCGAACTGGTCCGGGGTCGGGAAGATCTGGCCGTCCAGCTCCCCCACCTCGGGCAGGTAGTCCTTGACCAGCCACATCTCGTTGCTGACCTCGGGCATGTAGGTGAGAATCGCCACCGGCCCGGCGGCGACCCGGCGCAGTTCGCGGACACCGGCCTCCTGCTCGGCGTCCCAGTGGTGGACGGTGAGGATCGCCATCGCCGCATCGACGCTGCCGTCGCGCAACGGCAAGCGGCCGGCGGTCGCGCGGATCGCCGGCGGCAGCTCGAGGGGCCGCTGGGCCGCCATCACCTCGCTGGGCTCGACGGCGATCACGTAGCGGTCACGCGGCTCATAGGAGCCCGCGCCGGCCCCGACGTTCACGACGGTGCGCGCGTCGCCGAGGGCGGCGTTGATTCGCTCGGCGATCCGGGGATCCTCGCGGCGCAGGCGCGCGTAGCCGTGGCCGATGCGTTCGTAGCGGGTACCCGGCTGTGGCATGCGGCTGGTGACTATAT
>JBAQGP010000654.1:0-15740 GCA_049287845.1 Solirubrobacteraceae bacterium
GACTTCGCGGGCTTCGTCCGCGCGCTGGCCGAGCCCGCCCCCGGCCCCGAGCTCCCGCCCGGTCCTCCCACGCCGCCCGACATGGAGCTGGTGATGAAAACCGCCGCAGACTACGGCCTGGAGATCCTCGGCCCTCCTGGCATCCCGGCCTGACTCCGAAGGAGACAGAACATGACCATCGAGACCCTAAGCAAAGCCGCGCCGAGCGAGAACCGGCTGGCCGCCCGCCGGTGGGTCGACGCCTTCAACGCACGCGACGACGAGGGTGAGGCCGACGCGCGAACCACCGACTACATCGGGCACGCTCCCGACAGCATGCACCTGCCCGCGCTCGACAGCGACGCCTGGATCGCGTTCCTGAGCGCCTTTCTCGAGGGATTTCCCGACCTGCACCTCGACGTGCAGGACACCGTGGCCGATGAGGAGATGAACGCGCAGCGGATTCTGTTCACCGGAACCCACACTGGGCACTTCCGCGGCCTGCCACCGACCGGCCGAAAGGTCCGCTTCTCCGGCCTCGAGATCAGCCGGATGGTCGACGGGAAGGCCGTCGAGCACTGGTTCCAGATGGACACGCTCACGATGTTCGAGCAGCTCGGCCTGCGAGTCGTCCCAGGCCCCCGACTGCTGCCACAGCTCATGACCGCACCCCTCATGAGATTCGCAAAGAAGTGGCGGCGTTGAGCCGGCCAACACCCGCTCGGGCCCGGGCCAGATCACCCGATTGGCGATTGAGCCACCCGTCCAACACGAGCACCGGCACCACCGCCGAGCACCGTGCCGACGCAAGCGCAGAGAACTCAGCCAACGCGCGAGCACGCCCGCTCGTCGCCAGGAGCGGGGCACTCCGCGTCGAGTCCAACGCAGTGTTGCCGGCATAGGCGGCCGCCCGACGCGTGGGGGTGCGAACGTCGCCGAAGGCGATTGGCGGACATGAGGGGGTGCAAGGGCGAAGCGGTGCGCCGACACCGTCGAGCCAAGGGCGCAAGTTTGGGCGAGAAAGCCGCAAACTCCCGCTGAGGCGCGAGCGCCGTCAAAGGCGGCGGGTCCATCGATGCCTGTGGACGGGTGGGTCCGCCGGCGTGGCTGGATGGAGCAGACTGCCGCCCGTGGACCTGCGGAGCCTGACAGCCGAGCCGGAGCGATGAGTCCTCGCATCCCGACACCCCACGGCCGCCCGTGGTCGGGGGCGTTCAACGTCGTGATGGCCACCGCGATCGTGTCGATCGCCGCGCGCCAGGCCGGGCTGCAGGGGATCTCGGACGTGTTGCTGGTGGGGGCGGCGCTGGCGTTCGTGCCGCTGGCGGCGCTGGATGTCGCGCGCGCGCGACATCCAGTCACGATGCTGCACCGGGCCGGACAGCCAGGGCGGCCCTTCCCGGCACTCGGATTCGTTGCCGACACGGCGGTGCTCGGCACACGGGTGGTGACCACGACCGGTCCGTGGCGCGTGGTCGCGACGATCCTGCTGATCGCCGGGGCGATCGTGTGGCTGGCCATCGCGGTTGAGCTGGGCCGCTATCCGGGGCGCGTGGTGGGCATGCGAGCGCGCGCCGAATGGCTGCTGGCAACCGTCGCCACCGAGGGGCTGGCAGTCCTGCTTGCCCATTTATCGACCCGGTTGCACTGGCTGGCGGTCGCCTTGTGGGCGCTGGGCGGCGCCTTGTACGTGATGATCATGGCGCTCCTCGCGCGGCGCCTTGCGCGCTTTGGACTGCGCGCGCACGAGCTGACGCCCGATTGGTGGATCGTGATGGGCGCGCCGGCGATCTTCGCGCTCGCTGGCGCGACGCTTGACCGTGGCGGGCTTGCCTCGCCGATGGGGGTACTTGTTGTTGCCGGCTGGGCGCTGGCGAGCTTCTGGATCCCCGTGCTGGCCGCCGCAGAGCTATGGCGTGCACGGACGTTCTTGCCTCGGTTCACGCCCGAGCGCTGGACCATGGTCTTCCCGCTGGGGATGTACAGCGCCTGCGGGCAGCTTGGTGGCCGCGTGCTTGGCGTGGCTTGGATGCACACGATCGGCCGCGGCTGGCTGGCGGTCGCGCTGACGGCGTGGATCGCGGTCGCCGCTGGCGAAATCCACTTCTCATTCAGACCGCGCCACTAAGGCCACTGGCCGCTTTCGCACTCGGGAGGGCGGCCACGCGTCTGAGCAGCGGTTGGCGCCGTGAAGCGACGCGACTTCGAGCCCTCCCGACGGGATGCGACGGCGGGAGCGCGCGGATGATCGGTTCACACGGATCGCGATATACGCCCCCACGAGCGCCTTGGCGGCATAGGAGGCGTCCGCCGAGGCCGGACGATCGCAGCGCCGCACAAGGTGTTGCTAGCTCGTTCAGGACCAGGGCGATTCTCGGACGATCAACCGGTGTCTAGAGCCCCCAGGCCGTCGCAAGCTCTGGGACATTGCCCGGAAGCCGTAAAGGGGTCCCACAGCGACCAAGGGCATCTCTGCGGGCTTTTCTTGAAGCGGACGACGGGATCGAACCCGCGACCTTCGGCTTGGGAAGCCACCATTTGCAGGGCTTTTGTGAGTCATGCTCCCGCAACTCTTCTGCGGCTCGCGCGACAGCGATCGCCGGCTTTCGCCGGCTCCCGCTTCGGACCTCGCTGCGCTTGGTCAAGGTGACGCGGCGCCTTGGCGATTCGCGCGTTCGTAGGCCGGCCCGGACGATCTCCACGTCAACCCGACGTCGGCCCGCGCCCGCAACGGAGCGACCGTCCCGGCCGCTGCTACAGGCACCGAGACTGAAGGCCGAGGGATGAACGCCCCGACCGGGGAACGAGTTGCTTTTCGCGCAAAGCGCACATCGTCAATTTCATACAGCTCGCTGCTGGTGTCTATGAATGCCGCCGCGGTGGTGGAGAGGGCGAACCTCGAGTCGTCGTAGTGACGCCACGCGGCGCGAGCCGATACCAGCCTGTCAGGAGTTTCGGCTTCTGCTGGCACCTGATGAGCATGATCGTCTCGCTCGCACTGCACCCGGGTCGCTGTCCATCCCGGTCTGGTCGTGCTTCCAGTGTCGATGCGATCGACTCGGTCGCGCCCCCGATCGAGTCCTCCAGCTCTACGCCCTTGGGCGCCCGCGGCCGTGCAGGAATGGTGCTGCGATCGAGGATCGAGCTGCCCGCTGCGGCCCGGAAGGGCGTCAGCGGTCCGCAGATCTCGTCCGGCTAGGCCTCATAACATCATTGGTGTTGACATCACATATGGGCCTGTTACTATGCCGCGAACTTCACATCTGGGCGAGGAGAACACATGGCTACCACTACCGCGCCAGCGGGCCGCGCTTCCACCGGGGCCGGAGCGGACGCTCCGGGCTTGCGCAGGAGGTCTCTTCCTTTCCGGGAGGTCTTTGCCCAATCGCTGGCCGGCACCGGGCCCAGCGGCTCGCTTGCCTTCGGGCCGGCGCTGGTGTTCGCCAGCGCCGGACACGGCACGTGGATCTCGTATCTGCTTTCGCTGGTTGGGCTGCTGTTCGTGGGTTGGGCGTTCTCGATCTTTGGCACGCGGATTGCCAGCGCAGGCTCCATGTATCCGTACGCTGCTGAAGGGCTCGGCCCGCTCGTCGGGATACTGGTGGCGTGGGCGCTGGTCGTCGCCTACGTCGTGATCGCCATGGTCGTGGTGGCTGGCTCGGGCCAGTTCTTCGGGCAGTTCTTGGTCGCGCTCGGCTGGCACGGAGCGGCTGGAAAGGGCCCTCAGGTAGTGCTGGCCCTGTTGATCGGAGTGGCGGCTTTGATGTTCGCTCTACGCGACGTGAAGATCTCGACGCGGGCGGCGATGGTGCTGGAGCTGATCTCGATCGTTTGCATCACGGCGGTTCTGGTGGCCACGGTGATCAAACACGGCATCTACGACTCCGCGGAGTTCAAGCTGCACGGGATGACCGTCCACGGGATTGTGCTCGGGATGGTGCTCGCTATCACCGGCTACGTCGGGTTCGAGAGCGCGGCGTCACTGGGCCAGGAGGCCGGCAATCCGCGTCGGGCGGTTCCGCGCGCGATCCGAATCAACGTCCTCGCCTGCGGGGCGTACTTCATCATCGGGGCCTACGTCTACATTCTCGGCTTCGACAAGATGGGGCTCAACATCACCGCCAGTCAGGCGCCGCTGAACGACCTGGCTCGGGGCGCCGGCGTGGGGTGGCTGCGTTACGTGATCGATCTCGGCATCGCTATCGGGTTCATCGCGGTGACCGTCGCCGCGCTGACTGCGGTCAGCCGGATCCTCTTCAACATGAGCCACGAACGGCTGCTGCCGTCCGCTTTGGGCGAGACGAGCGAGAAACACAAGGCGCCCTACGTGGCCCTGGGCGTGGTCGGTGCGGTAGTCACCGGTACGGTTGTCATCTCGGAGATCGCTGGCCTGACGCCGGTAGACATCCTCGGCTACTACGGCTCGATCGCCACCTACGGGTTCATCGTTGCCTATCTGGTGATCTCGCTCGCTGCGCTGGGCTTCCTGCACCGCCGCCACGAGCTGCGTCCACTGCATTTCGTGCCGGCCCTGATTGGCGCTGTGGCGATGGGCGCGGTCCTGTACTACTCGGTGATCCCTGTCCCCGCTTACCCGTACAACATCTTCCCGTATGTGTTCCTGGGTCTACTCGTCCCTGGGATCGCCGCCTACCTGGTGCTCCGGGCGCGGCGTCCTGAGGTGGCCAAGCTGGTGGGGAGCACCGTTGAGGAACTTGAAGCGCCGCCGGCGCCGGCAGCAGCGGGCCGCTGAGCCGTCCGCGGTCCTCGTCGATTGGCAAAAGGGAGAGTGCAGATGGACACGAGTAACCAACAGGCCAAATCGCTCCACCGCGACGCGGACAAGTACGTCTTGACGCCGATGTTGCGTGAGCGCCGGATGATCTACACGCGCGGTCAGGGCTGTCGGCTGTGGGATGTCGAGGGCAACGAGTATCTGGACGCTGTCTCCGGGACAAATGGCGTGGCCTTGATCGGCCACTCGCACCCGCGCGTGGCCGATGCCGTGTCCGCGCAGCTGCGCCAACTCTCCTCGCATTTCCTGAATGCCGCCAGTCCTGTCCAGATCGAGCTGGCGCGGCGGATCAGCGACATCTCGCCCACAGGTCCGGCCAAGACGTACCTCTGCCCGGGAGGCGGCGAGGCGGTCGAGGCCGCGCTGAAGCTTGCCATGCGAATTACCGGCCGGGGCGAGGTCATCTCGGTGCACGGCGCCTACCACGGAACCGGGTTTGGAGGCCTTGGTCTGCTCGGTCTGCCGAGCGTGCGCGAGTGGTTTCCCGGCGGGGTGCGGTGGCCGAGCTTCCAGCAGGCGCCGAATGCCGACCCCTACCGACCCACCGTCGGCACGAGCGAGGATTGGCGGCCCGCGGCGCGCGCTTTGGCGGCGGCGATCGACCGAGGGACGTTCCACAACGTGGCGGCAGTGATCCTGGAGCTCGTGCAGGGGCCGGGCGGCCATGTGCAATTTCCTGTGGGCTACGTTCAGGAAGTGCGGAGGATCACCGAGGAGCGAGGGATCCTGCTGATTATCGACGAGGTGCAGACCGCGCTGGCGCGGTCTGGCTCGATGTGGTGCTGCGATCACTACGACATCAAGCCGGACATCATCGTCATCGGAAAGGCCTGGGGCGGAGGCTTTCCGTTCGGTGGGGTGATCGCCGATGCCGGCCTGATCACTCGCGAGATCGAGGCCGATCCGTGGCACGTCCTCACCTTCCAAAATCAGCCGCTGCAGGCGGCGGCCGCCCTCGCCGTTCTGGACATCGTTGAGGAGGACGGCCTGATCGAGCGCGCCGCAGCGATCGGCCGTCGCGCGCGGGAGAGGTTTCTTACCATGGCCGAGCGCCATGAGGTGATTGGCGACGTTCGCGGTCCCGGGCTCTTCATCGGCGTGGATCTGGTGGTCGACCGGGACACGCGAGAACCGGCCACGGAGGCCTGCGCCGGCGCGTTGGACTACGGGCTGGACCTCGGACTGTTGATCTATTTCGGCGGCGCCGGAAACGTCCTCAAGTTCAAGCCACCGGCCGTCACCGACGACGCAGACGTCGAGCTGATGCTCGACCGCTGCGAGCAGGTGATCGCCCATGTGCAGCAGCTAGTGGAAGCTGGTCGCACCGGTACGGCGGCGGATCCGCTCGGCGCCGCCACCTGACTCATGGGTGCTGCGGGTGACAGCGTATCCAGCCGCGATCGTCGCGACACCATCACGCGCTTGCTGCTCGATCGGGAGAGCGTGACTGTGCAGGAGCTTGCAGGCCGCTTCAACGTGAGCTCGATGACGGTCCACCGGGATCTCGATGCGCTTGAGGAGATCGGTGTGCTGCGCAAAGTACGCGGCGGGGCGACCGCACAGCCGACCTCGGTTTATGAGAGCTCGCTGGGTTTTCGGATGGGTCAGATGCAGGCCGCCAAGGTTGAGATCGCCCGTCTCGCCGCGGAGCGCGTCGCCCCGGGCGAGAGTGTGGCGCTTGATGACTCGACCACGACGCTTGCTCTGATCCCTTTTTTGGCGGAAATCCCGCAGCTGACGATCGTGACCCATTTCGTCGCGGTGGTCGAGGAGGTGGCGCGGCTGAAGGAGGGTGAGCTTCACCTGATCGTGGTGGGTGGGACCTACGACTACAAGTACCACGCGTTCGTAGGCGCCATTGCCCAGCAGCAACTGCTTGACCTCTCGGTCGATCACAGCTTCATCTCGGTCTCGTCGGTTGATGTCGAACGGGGCGCCTTCCATCAGGAACCCGACCATGCGGCGCTGAAGCGCACACTCACAAGAATCGGACGCGACAGCTCACTGCTGGTGGACAGCTCCAAGTTTCGAGGCACCGGGCTGCATCGCGTGCTCGGCTTGGCCGAGTTCGACGCCATCTACGTCGACGACACGGTGACCTCGTCGGCGTTGGAGTCCATGCGTGACCAAGGTCTGACGGTCCACGTGGCGAGGTCGTCGCATCCAGGGGCTGCGGCCGAGTCGGGCGCTGATCCGATGGCGACGGCTCCCAATGGGCGGCTCAAGTGATGAGCGGAGACTACGCCGCCCTGCTCTCGCCTCTGCGGCTCAAACATCTGACGTTGCGGAACCGGGTGATGATGACCGCCCACGTGACCAACATGGCTCCGCTGCACGAGCCGACGGATCAGCATGTGTCCTACTACCGTGACAGGGCGCGCGGCGGCATCGGCCTGATCGTGATGGGCTTTCCCGCCGTGCACCCTGCCGGCGCCAACAACGCGCTGGAGATCTCCGGGTTTGACCCCGCCATCGTTCCAGGGATGCGTGCCATCGCGGATGCGGTACATGAGCACGGAGCACCGATCATCGCGCAGCTTGGCCATGCTGGACGGCAGGCCAGTAGTGCCTTCACGATGCTTCCGTTGATGGCGCCCTCCGCGATTCCTTGCCCGGTGAACCGGGAGATGCCAAAGGCAATGGAGCCTGAGGATCTAGACGAGGTGGTGCAGGGCCATGTCGTCACCGCCGCGCATGTCCAAGAAGCGGGCATGGACGGGGTCGAAATTCACTCGGGCTACGGTGGCTACCTGCTCTCGTCGTTTCTCTCTCCGTACATGAATGAGCGGGATGACGACTATGGCCGTGACCTTGACGGCCGGATGCGGCTGCCACTGCGCGTCCTGGCGGCGGTACGAGAGGAGGTCGGACCGGACTACGTCGTTGGAATGCAGATCAACGGTCACGATTTCAGCCCTGGCGGAATCGAGTTGGCTGACGCGCAAGAGATCGCGCAGCGCTTGGTCGCGACCGGAGACCTCGATTACCTGGTGGTCAAAGGGTCCACGTACTTCGTCGCCGATCAGAACGTGCCCGACTGGCAGCATCCGCCGGCACTGTGGCTGCCATTGGCCGCAGGAGTAAAGGAGGCAGTGGGCGACTTCCCGGTGTTTGCGGTGGGGCGGATCAATGACCCCGATGCGGCCAATCAGGTGATCGCCCGGGGTCAGGCGGACATGGTCGCCATGACCCGGCAGCACATCGCGGACCCGGAGACCGTGCGAAAGCTGCTCGAGGGGAGGCCCGAGGACGTCCGGGGGTGTATCTCCTGCAACCAGGGTTGCCTGGACATGCTTCCGCGCGGCCGTCACATCACCTGCGTGCACAACCCCGCCGCCGGTTATGAGCGGGAGCTCGGACTGGGGACGCTGCGCGCCGCCACGCGGTCGCGGCACATAACGGTTGTGGGCGCGGGTCCGGCAGGGATGAAGGTGGCCGAGACGGCCGCCCGGCGTGGCCACGAGGTGCTTCTGTGCGAGCGTCGTGAGCAGGTGGGCGGGCAGGTGCGTCTGGCCACTAACGTGCCGGGTAGAGAGGAGATCGGCGAGGTCGTGCGCTATCTGGAGACCCAGGTCAGAAAGCTCGGCGTCGAGTTGCGGTGCGCCACCGCCGTCGACCCGGACAGCCCGGAGCTGAGCAACGCCGATCACGTGGTCGTGGCGACCGGCTCGCGGCCCGTGGCCCGGCTGATCGGGGTCCGTTCCTACCAACTCGACCCTGTGCCGGGCCTCGACCTGCCGCACGTCATGAACAGCTGGGACCTCCTGGAAGGGGGGCGAACTCCGGGCCGGTCGGTGTTGGTGGTGGACGACGGCGAGGGAAGCTGGAAGGCACTTTCGATCGCCGCTCATCTGGCCCGCAGCGGTCACGAGGTGCAGGTGGCCACTCCGCTGCCGTTCATTGCTGCAGGCCTGGGGCCATACTCCATCGGGCCATATATGCGCACGGTGTTCGAGCTTGGCATCGTCACCCATGCCTTCGCGACTGTGCGACGTGTTACAGACGAGGCGACGGAGCTACATAAGGAGGGACGGCCGTTCATCGTGATGGGTCTGGATTCGGTGCTGTTGTGCGGGTGGCACGAGCCGGTGGATGGGCTCTATTTCGAGCTCAAGCGACGTGGCATCCCTGTCTCCCGGGTGGGGGATGCCGTGGCCGCCCGCACCATCATGCACGCCATTCATGAGGGCGAGCGCGTGGCGCGCGCCCTCTGACCGACCGAGAGGATCGCTATGAGCTTCCCGTTGACAAACGACGCCGCGCCGGTTTCGGCGGCTTCGCGGTCGAGCCACGGCGTGACCCCTGCGCAGCAGGTGCGCGCGCGGTTGGCCCAATCGCTGGCCAGCGGCCAGCCGATCATCGGCGCAGGCGCGGGGACCGGATTGTCCGCCAAGGCGGCCGTTCACGGCGGGGCCGATCTGATCCTGGTGTACAACTCGGGCCGCTTTCGCATGGCTGGTATCGGTTCCAACGCCGGCACGCTGCCCCTCGGTGACGCCAACGCGATCATGATGGAGATGGGCCAACGGGAGATCCTGCCCGCCGTCCCGGAGACGCCGGTGATCGCCGGAGTCAACGGCACCGACCCGACCCGTGATATGCGGCGTTTCTTGATGGACGTGCTCGACGTCGGCTTTGCGGGCGTGATCAACTTCCCGACGATGGGCATCATCGATGGACGCTGGCGCCAGAGCCTGGAGGAGACCGGGTTCTCCTATCGCCTCGAGGTGGAGATGCTCAGGCTGGCCGGCGCGCTTGGCCTGTTCACGATGGCCTACACGTTCACGAACGAGGAGACGCGGGCGATGAGTGCGGCCGGAGTGGACGTCATCGTCACCCATCTCGGCACCACCGTGGGGGGCAACATCGGCGCTGATCCGGCCAACACGCCTTCGCTGCAGGATGCCGTCGAGCGGACCGAAGAGATGATCGCTGTCGCTCGGGCGGAGAACCCGGACGTTGTCGTGCTCACCCACGGTGGCCCGATTGCCACCCCCGATGACGTCCGGGCGGTCCTGACCAACACGTCCGCGCAGGGGTTCGTGGGTGCCTCAACGATGGAGCGGCTGCCGGTCGAGACAGCCATCCGTGACGCCGTACAGGCGTTCAAAGCCGTCGAGCTCCGAGACGAGCGATCGCAACTGTGACCGAGCGGCGCCCGTGAGTGGCGAGGATGGGCAGGGCCCCCGTGCACCTGTCGTCGTTCTCATCGGCACGTTCGACACCAAGGGACAGGAGTACGCACGTCTGGCGGAGCTCGTCGTAGCGGCTGGCGGGCGGCCGGTGCTCGTCGACGTGGGCATCGGTCAAAGCGATGCCCAGGCGCTTGTTCCCGACGTCGACGCCGAGACCGTCGTCCGAGCGGGCGGCACTGATCTCGCCGTCCTCCGCAGCGACGGCGACCGGGGTGCGGCAGTCGGCGCCATGGAGAAGGGCGCGGCTGAGATAGCCCTCGGTCTACACGCCCAGCGTCGCCTAGACGGGATCGCAGCGCTGGGAGGCTCCGGAGGAACGGCGATCGCCACCGCAGCCATGCGGGCATTGCCCTTCGGCGTGCCGAAGTTGATGGTGTCCACGCTGGCGAGTGGAGACGTCAGCGCCTACGTGCGCGGAGTCGATATCACCATGTCTTATCCAGTGGTCGACCCGGTGGGTGAGAACGAGATCCTCGATACCGTCTTGCGCTCCGCCGCCGGGGCGATCGTCGGCATGGCGCGTGCCGGGATGACGGGCGGACCTCCGCGCTCTGAGCGCCCCGTGGTGGCTGCGACGATGTTCGGCGTGACCACGGCCGGCGTGACCGCCGCGCGGACTCGACTTCAGGATGAGGGCTACGACGTGCTGACCTTCCATGCCACCGGCGTCGGCGGAGACGGGATGGAGCGGTTGATCGCCTCCGGCAGAGTGGACGCAGTTGCCGACCTCACCACCACCGAGCTAGCCGATGAGCTCGTCGGGGGAATCCATCCGGCCGGACCGGATCGTCTGCGTACGGCAGGACGGCTGGGCATCCCCCAGGTGATCTCCGTGGGGGCGCTCGACATGGTCAACTTCGGCCCGCTGCAATCTGTTCCTGCCCGGTTCGCCGACCGCCGGCTCGTGCGCCACAACCCCCACGTGACGCTGATGCGTACCACCCCGGAGGAGTGCGCAGTGCTTGGGCGTCGTCTGACCGAGCGGGCGCGGGCGGCGCGCGGGCCGGTGTTGATCCTCCTGCCGTTGCGCGGGATCTCCGCGTTGGCGGTGGTCGGCGGCCCGTTCCATGACCCGGCCGCCGACGCGGCGCTCTTCGACGCCATCCACGACGGCTGCGGCGAATCGATTGAGTTGCTCGAGCTTGACCTTGAGATCAACGACCCCGCCTTCGGCCAAGCGGCGGCCGAGTGTCTGCTCGAGCTGCGAGCGCGGACAGCGGCGACCGCGGGTTAGTGGTGCGAGGACTACCCCAACCCCTTCGTCGATGATCGACCCTGCGACTACGACGACTTCCGGATCCACGCCCCAATTCGGCACTCTCCTACCAGCCTTGCAAGAGCGGCCGGTGCGTAGGCACCGACCGAGCCAGCGCTCGCGCCCCCGGCGATTGGTACCGACGCGAAAGAGCACGCGGGTGCGACGCGCATCCGGCCGTACCGGTGCGTCTCCTGCCTAGCAGATGCACCTGTTGCGCACATCGGTGGCGTGCTGCAGCGTGTGCCCGTGGCAGCCGGGGTTGTCCGGCCGGTCTAAGACTCCTGACACCCGGGCGTCGAGGAGCGCGGGCGGGCGCTCGCTGGGAGGAGATGTCGAGCTTGACGTAGACGTTGCCCACATGCTTCTCGACGGTGTTCCTGGTGATGAACTGTGCGGCGAGTCATCAACGACTCTGGCGCGAGCTCACGCCAGGGCGATTCCGTGCCCCGACGCGCTGACATCAACCGGGACGAACCGCTGCCATCGACTGATCGCGCCGTCGCTGCAGCCGTCCTCGTTGCGCATCGCGGTACGGGACCTTCAGGGAAGCGCGCCTAATCCACAGGGGGGCGCGCGGCTCCATCCGACGCGCGCCGCGCTCGCAGCCAGATGTAGCCGTAGGCAGCGAGATCCACGCGCAGGCGGCCGTCCTCAACGTGGTGCTCGCGCATGTCGAGCAGATCGTCAGCGCCTTCGACGTCCTGACCGAGGTCAAGCTCGGTTGAGACGGGCGACGCCGCCAGATTGTGGACGGTGATGACTGTTGAGCCCTGCCAGTCGCAGCGATGGGCGAGGAGGGCCGCGGGGTCGTTCTCGAGCAGTGTGCTGGTGCCCCAACCCAGCTCGGGCGCCTGGCGGCGGGTGTGGATCAGGTGGGTGAGAAGGCGCAGGAGCGAGTCCTCGTTGCGGCGCTGGCCGGCGACACTCACCCGATCGGGCGCGAAGGCGCCCTCGGCGATCGGCCGCACGAGGCGGTGAGCGGTCGAGAATCCGGCGCCCGGGCCGGGTGACCATTGCATCGGCGTCCGCACGCTCATGCGACCGTCCAGGCTCAGGTCCTCGCCCATGCCGATCTCGTCGCCGTAGAGGATGACGGGCGTGCCGGGCAGCGTGAGCAGCAGCGACCACGCCATGCGCAGCCGTGGGCCGTCGCCGCCGAGCATCGAGGCGGTCCGCCGGCGGATCCCGTGCCCGTAGATGCGCATGTTCTCGTCCGGCGCGAAGGCGGCGAACACCTCGTCGCGCTCGGCCGGCGACAGCCGGTCGAGCGTGAGCTCGTCGTGGTTGCGCAGGAACGTGGCCCAGCCGCCGTCGTGCGGCGGGACCGGCAGGTCGCGGATCAGGTCCTCTAGCGGAGCGGCCTCCCCGCGGGCCAGCGCGAGCCAGAGTCGCTGGTTGATCAGGAACGCGAGCTGGAGGTGCAGGGCGTCGCCGTGGTCCTCAAAGAAGGACGGAACGTCCTCCTTGGCGACGTTGCACTCGCCCATCAGCATAACCTCGCCACGCCGGCGCATGGCGTACTCGCGCAGTGAATGCAGCCACCGTTTGCCGGAGCCGGGATCGCTGCCGGTCCCCTCGACGACCTGCACGAGGAAGGGCACGGCGTCCATGCGGAAGCCCGACACGCCGAGCGTCAGCCAGAACCCGACAGTTTTGGCGATCTCGTGGCGGACGCTCGGGTTGGCGATGTTCAGGTCGGGCTGGAACGGCGCGAACTGGTGCTGGTAGTACTGGGCCGCCGTCTCCTCCCACGTCCAGTTCTCCTTGGTGGTGCCGTCCTCGCTGGCGGGATCATCCGTCCAGACGTAGTAGTCGCGGAACGGCCCGCAGCGGTCCGCGCACGCGGCCTGAAACCACGGGTGCCGGTTCGACGTGTGATTGACGACCAGGTCCATCAGGACGCGCAGCCCCCGGTCGTGGGCGTGGCGGATCGCCTCCACGACATCGCCGAGATCGCCCAGCCGGGCATCGACCCCGAGGTAGTCGGTGATGTCGTAGCCGTCGTCGCGATTGGTGGTTGGATACAGCGGCATCAACCACAGGCAAGTGGCTCCCAGGTTGGCGACGTGCTCGATCCGCTCGACGAGCCCGGCAAGGTCGCCGCAGCCGTCGCCGTCAGAGTCGGCGAACGTCTCGACGTCAAGGCAGTAGACGACGGCGTTCTTCCACCATAGGTCGCTTGTCGCCGACGCCCGCAACGGCATCGCCAAGACGCTAGCGCAGGGCGTTGGTGAAACGGCTGGTTGAGCGGGGCGGCGCTGCCGGGGGTCGATCCTGATGATGGGCGGTTGTGGTTCTGAGGACCTATCAGGTATCAGCTGCAGACTGCCGCATCGTCGCCGAAGCGGCACTGCGGGGAGAGGCGAAGCCAGCACCCGTTGCCTAAGCACGGCCCACGGCCGTGCTGGCTAGGTGCCGACAATCGCATCGCGCGAAAAGGGAGCGTCCGCCGAGACGCGTCTCGATTGCGGCTCTGGCCTGCCCCAGGTAGCCCAGAGCGGCAGTCAGCTATCCGTTCGAGAGCGCCGGGCGAGGGCCGCACCGCACGCGTGTTACTCCAGAGAGGCGCCTGCTGGCGGCTCAGCGCTGGGGTTGATCATCACTTGACGCGCTTGAGCCGCGCAGATCCCTTCGCGGATGTCGGCGCCAAGTTCGACGACCAGAACCGTGATTTTCCACGACGTGAGTGCTTCGGACATCCACGTTCCCTTCGTGGCGAACGCGGCGGCTGCTGGGTCTCCGAAGGCGAGGATGAGCTGAGCCTGTGGACGGCTACGCCCGAGAGTAATCAGTTTGAGCGCATCCGTGGCGACCTTGTGACGCTGACCGCCCTTAAGTGGCCCCTGGTGAGCGAAGATCTCAACGAACACCGATTCGTCGGCGGCCACCCCGTCGACCTGAACCGGCGCGCCGCTAGCCAGCTTCACGGTAGCTGCCATTAGCGGCTTACCGATGTACTCGGCGACCTTCTCGCGGATTAGCGGCTCTGCCTGCTGCTGGGTCGCCGAGTCGCTCTGATGGGCCATACGCCGCACCATATCCACGTCGGCACAACGAAAGGGAAGCTCTTGGCTCGGCGAGAGCGAGCAATGAGCCGTCGACAACCTTTGGTGCCGGTGGACTCTCGCGGCACCGTCGCTCACCGTACCGGCGGATCGACGCTCCTCTCCGTCCATTGCAGCAGCATCGGTGTGGCGGCGCCTGGCCACGCGATGTCGCGGGCAAGCGTCGTAGTGTGAGAATGCGAGCGTGCGCATCTGTGGATCTGATCCCGTGCAGGCGGTTCACGATCTCGATCGGTCGGGCGCCTGGTATCGGGATGTGCTTGGTTGCGAGCTGGACGACCCCGATCCGGGCAACTGGCGCTTCTGTCGGGCGGGCGGGCTGACCTTCATGCTCGGTCGCTGCCCCGATGTCCCTCCTGCCAAGCGAACTGGGCGATCACAGCTATGTCGCCTACTTGCACGTCGATGACGTTGACGGCTTCTACACGCGTGTGGTGGCCGCCGGCGCTGAGGTGCTGAAGGCCCCGACCGACGAGCCCTGGGGGATGCGGGAGATCGGCCTTCGATCACCGGACGGCCACCGGTTCGTACTCGGCCAGCCGATCAGACCCGCCTGACGGCAACCAGAGCAGCCCGGACGACACTGCTCTGTTCCAGCCAAGTAGCGGCGCTGGGTCCGGGGGGTCGAGGCTTTCGTGCATGACTGTTCTCCAACTTCTCGATGCCGCTGGTCGTCAGCGCTGGCCGGGGACCATGCCCGGCTTTCATAGCGGTCGGCCACCGCGCAACAAGGGCTTCAGTACCCCGCGAGCCGACCGACCGTGGAGGAGATCGTCGCGGTGATGCGCTGCGCGGGCGATCAGCGGTATGGCCTGCAATCGCGAACGCTGGTCGTGCTGCTCTGGCGAGCCGGGCTGCGGATCAACGAAGCGCTCAGCCTCGCCGAGAGCGATCTGGACCCAGTCCGCGGCAGCGTCCTCGTCCGCTGCGCAAAGGCGGCAAGCGCCGTGAGGTCGGGATGGACCAGTGGGCGTGGCAGCACCTCAACGCGTGGGTCCAGATCCGCGTTGGACTGCGCGTCGGCGCTCTGCTGTGCGTCATCGACGGGCCGACCCAAGGTCGGCCGTGGTCACCGACCACGGCCCGGGCGACGCTGCGAGAGCTCGCCGTGACCGCCGGCGTGCGCCGGCGGTTCGCGCCGCACCAGCTCCGCCACGCTCACGCTGTCGAGATGGCGCGCGAAGATGTGCCGCTCAACGTTATCCAGCGGCAGCTAGGGCACGCCAATCTCGGGATCTCGTCGATCTACCTCCAGGGGATCGACAGCAGCGGGATCATCGACACCGTCTATCGCCGCGCCGATCCGATGCTCCCAGCCAGCGCCGGACTTCACTGACGGAGGTCGTCCGAGGCGGTAGTCGCCCCCTCTACGCCGGCATCAGGTTTCCGAAGCCTGTGCGGCATACTCAGACTGCGAGGTCGCACCAGTAGGACAGGAGGCGCAGTGG